>DATKFO010000567.1:0-5915 GCA_035544355.1 Thermoanaerobaculia bacterium | reverse complement strand
CGGTCGTTCGCGACAAGCAGAGCGGCGAGCTGATCGCCGATCTCGCGCAGGACGGCGAGCGCGTGCTCGTTGCCAAGGGCGGGCGCGGCGGGTGGGGCAATCAGCATTTCGCGACGGCCACGCGCCAGGCGCCGCGCTTCGCGCAGGACGGCAGCCCCGGCGAAGAGCGCGAGCTTTTCATCGAATTGAAATTGATCGCAGACGTCGGCATCGTCGGATTGCCGAACGCCGGCAAGTCGACGCTGATCTCCGTGATCAGCGCAGCGAAACCGAAGATCGCCGACTATCCCTTCACGACGCTCATCCCGAACCTCGGCGTCGTCAAAGCCGACGACGCGCAGACCTTCGTCGTCGCCGACATCCCCGGCCTCATCGAAGGCGCGCACGAAGGCCACGGCCTCGGCGATCAGTTCCTTCGTCACGTCGAACGCTGCTCCGTGCTCGTGCACCTCGTCGATCTCTCCGCGAATGAAACTCCGGATCACGATGCCGAAGTCGTCGCGCGCGAGCTCGCCGCGTATTCAGAAACGCTCGCGCAAAAACCGCGCATCGTCGTCGGCTCAAAAATCGACTCGGCGATCGAAGGCAATTCCGAAAAACTGCGCGCCTACGCGACGAAAAACGGCTTCGCGTATTACGAGATCTCCGCGGTCGTCGGCGACGGTGTGCGTGAGCTCGTACGCACGCTCGCGAGGTTCGTGCGCGAGCACGCGGAGAGTCGCGAAGAGACGCCGGTCGGATGAAGATCGCAATCTGCGGCGGTACCTTCGATCCGTTTCATCGCGGCCACCTCGATCCGATTCTCGCCGTGCGCGATGCGATGCAGTGGGATCGTGTCATCTACGTTCCCGCGTACCGCCAGCCGTTCAAGACGCAGCGCGACTCCGCATCGGGATGGCATCGCTTCGCGATGGCGGCGATCGCAACGCTCGACGTCGGCGGATGCTTCGTGTCGTCGATCGAGCTCGAGCGCGGCGCGATCTCGTACACGGTCGACACGCTCGAACAACTGCGCACGAGCTACCCGAACGACACGTTCGAATGGATCATCGGGGACGACAATCTCGAGAAGCTGCACGAGTGGAAGTCGATCGATCGCATCTTCGAGCTGGCGAGCTTCGTCGTGCTCACGCGCGGCAATGCCGAGCTCCCGCCCGCGCTGGCAACGCGTGCGATCCGGTTCGCGCGCAACGAAACCGTCCCGGCGTCATCCACCGAGATTCGACGAAGAATTCACAGCGGCGAGCCGATCGACGATCTGGTCGATCCGCGCGTCTCGCGTTACATTCATCATTACGGACTCTATGAAGAGGTCAACCCGTGAACGATTCGATTGAAAGCCGCGTCAAGCTTGCGGTGAGCGCGGCGCTCGACAAGAAGGCCTTCGAGCTCGACGTCCTCGCCGTCGCGAAACTGACGTCGATCGCCGACTACTTCATCCTCTCGTCCGCCGGCAACGAGCGGCAGGCGCAGGCCATCGCAGACAACATCCTCGGACGTCTCCGCGACGAGATGCACGTCAAACCGCTGCTCGTCGAGGGCACCACGCCCGGCCGCTGGATCCTCCTCGACTTCGGCGACTTCATCGTCCACATCTTCACCGAAGACTGCCGCCGCTTCTACGGCCTCGAGCGCCTGTGGGGCGACGCGCCGAACGTGACGGCCGAGTACACGGACGAAAAGAAGTCGCTGCGAAAAACGTCGTGAGTCCTGTGGCACAGACACTCCTGTCTGTGCCCACACCAGACTGCGCTACTCGCTCACGCGCACGAACACATTTCCGCTCGACGCGCCGCGCACATCGGTCTCCTCCGTGCTCCAGGTCGACGTGACCACGGACTTGCCGCCAAACGATCCGCGCGAGACCTTCTCGCGAAACGTACCGACGATCGCGCCGCGCGTTTCCGCCGCCGTGATGCGAATGGCGTATTCGCCGTCCGCGGCGGCCGTGAACGTGAGCGACGTCTCGAGCGCGAACTGTCCCTCGCGCGGCGCCGCCGCAGTCACGGTCGGATTCGTCGCGACCGTCGCACCGCTCGCGTCGAGCACGGCAACCAGCGGCACCACGACGCGCGGTTGCGGCGCGTAGCATCCGCAGCGGCTCGTCACATCGACGCGATACGTCGTCCCCGCGTGCACCGGCACGCGCACCAACGCAGCCCCATCGACTCGTACCCGTTCCTCGGCACTCCACGTCATTCCGGTGAGCAGCAGTAGCGCAGCAGCCAGCATGTTCTTCATGATCATCAATCATGCGTCTCGCGTTACAGTCGCGGTACTGGGACGCGACGAATGTCACCGAAACGCAATCGCGAGCCGCGCCTGCGCGACTACTTCCGCACTCGCAACGCGGCGATGACCGCGGTCCTCGAGACCGTCGGGAAAGTACTCGACCACGACGTGAGCATCCTGATCCTCGGCGAGTCCGGCACCGGCAAGGACTACCTCGCCGAAGCCATACACGCCTGCAGCACCCGCCGCGCCGAACCGTTCGTCCACGTCGAATGCGCAAGCATTCCAGCGGACCTCTTCGAGAGCGAGCTATTCGGCTACGAGCGCGGCACCTTCACCGGCGCCCAGACGCGAAAAATCGGCCGGCTCGAAGCCGCCCGCCGCGGCACCGTCTACTTCGACGAGATCGCCGCCCTCTCCCCGAGCCTCCAGGCCAAGCTCCTGCGCGTCATGCAGGAAAAACAATTCACGCGACTCGGCGGAGGCCAATCCATCGCCTTCAACGCGCGCGTGATCTCGTCCTCGAATGCGGATCTCAACGCCCTCCTCGCAAACGGCGACCTGCGCCGCGACTTCTTCTATCGCGTCAACGTCGTGACGTTGACGATCCCCCCGCTGCGCGAGCGCCGCGAAGACGCGCTCGCCCTCGCCAAACAATTCGCCGGACGCCGCAAGACTTTCTCCGACGATGCCGCGGAGCGCATCGCGACCTACGCCTGGCCCGGCAACATCCGCGAATTGCGCAACGTCATCGAGCGCGCGGTCCTCCTCACCGACTCCGGCGAAATCGCAGGCGACGCATTCCCCATCGCCACCGACTTCACCTCAGCCGCCGTTGCGCAGCAATGGACCCTCGACGAGCTCGAATCGCGCTACATCCGCGAGATCCTGCGGCAAACGCGTTCCAATTACACGCGCGCCGCCGAGATCCTCGGCATCAATCGAAAGACGCTTTTGGAGAAGAGGAAGAAGTACGGGATCGATTGAGAATGTCGGATGGACGGCCTCATCGACCGAGGCAGCGCGCCGCGCTTACTTCTTGGAATTAGCCGCTGTCTTCTGGAAGGACGTTTGCGACGCTGGATCCTCAGGTTCGACGTCAAACAACTCGGACGCGCGAACGTGCCTCTTGAGAATGCGCTTCGCGGCCACGGTCGATTGTTTAATCAGCCTGCGCGTAGGTTCTTCCCTTCCGGAGCGGATCTTGAGAAGAGTTTGTCGGGTCATGCCCGCTTCGGTCGCAAACATCACAGGACGGATTCGATTCCGCGCCAGAAATACATCGAGTCGGGTGTCGAACCGCGGAGTGTCGTAATCCTGCCACCTTGGCATCAGCGTCGTCGTTCCTTTCAGGCAGGTTCGTATGGAGTCATGCAGACCAGAATCCGCGACGCGAAAGAGTTAACATTCGACATCGCCACGGCTGCTGGTGTGCCCTCAAATCGTCTACCCGCCGACCCTGGGGACGCGCTCACGCGTACACCGAGCGTGACGATCGGAAGCCCCTCGGTGACGACTGTCGGGCGGCTCCGAAGGGGCTTCCGCTCTTCCCGCTTGCTTGTTGATGCCGATCCGGCTCGCTTCGCCGCGATTCTAGTGACACACAATTTGAAACGCAAGTGACATTGTGAGTTAGGGGTGGCCGCACATCCTTGCCTTTCCATAGACTCGCGCGTAATTTGGCTGAACGCATGCAAGACAAGCTACACGCGACAATGCCGACATCGACGGATCGCCGCTCGGATGAGAACGACACGCCCGGAGACCGAATTCGGCGTCTCCGCGAAGCCAAGGGTTGGTCGCAAGAACAACTCGCGCGGAAGATTCACTGTTCGGTCAATACGGTCTCCAACATCGAGCGCAATCGAATCGACCACGTTCGCGAACGGACGGCCAACGGCATCGCGTCGTCACTTCGCGTAGACGCTGCGGATCTTGGGCTTGTCGTGGGCCGCCCGCGCAAGGCCGACAGCAACGATGTGACTGACGAGCAACGAGCCGTCATTGACCGCATCCTTGCCTTGCCGGCAGATGAGATGAAGGTCATCACTGCAGCATTGGCGCGCGTCGAGGAGCGGCTTCGAAGAAGCGAGGGCCGCCGTAAATGACGCGTGGAGCGCGCTGCATCTCCGGAAAGCGATTGGCTGCATTTGCGCTCGGACAGCTATCAACGAGAAATCGTGCGCGCGTCTTGAGCCATGCAGCATCCTGCTCCACATGTGCGGCACGGCTCGAGCTTGTGACGGATCTGGGAGCGAGCACCGATGACGCCACCAGGCTTCAACGGGTCCTGGATGAAATCGATCGCCGCAATCGTGAGGCTTCAGTGCTGGTGAAAGAGCTATTCCTGGAGCCGTCCCACCGGTGGCCATCCATCGTCAGCGGTGATGAGCGCTACTGGGACGCCGCCGTCATCAAGCGTCTGCTGGAGCAGGCCGATCTCGACTACGACACGAATCCTCTGCGAGGCCTCCTGCTTACGGACATGGCGGCGGACGCGTGCGAGAGACTCCGCATTCAGGACAGAGATGTTCCGTCGCTTCGCTACACCGCTTACAAGGAACGGTCGACATACCAACGCCGATTCGGCCGCTTTACGAACGCGCTGAGCGACATTGATGCCGCCGAATCGGCGTTGCATTCCGGCGATCCGTCGTTGGGAAGCGTTCAACGGGCGACGCTTCACTATGCGCGTGCTCTGGTCTATGCCGAGCCTGACTTTTGGCAGCCCGAGCGCGCGATACAACTTCTTGACGAAGCTGAGCCTGTGTTTCTCGCTGCAAGTCCGGAGCGAGCACGGGCGGCAGTATTCTTGCGCGGCGCGGTATACGAGAGGTCCGGCAACGTGTACGCAGCTTTACGAATTTGGCACGCTCTGGCGGAGTCGGCGGAGTCAGAAAGCGGAGACTATGCTGACGTCGCGCGCTCGATCGCCGCGTGTTACGCAGTTCTGGGACAAGTCCAACAAGCAGGTCAGTGGTGTGACGAAGCGTTGAGACTCAATGCGCAGCGGGGCATGACGTCCGTCTCTTACTCGAAGGCACTGCTGGTACAGGGCCACGTGTTGTCCGCAATGGAGCGCTATCTCGACGCGCTTGGCGCCTATACACAATCGGAACAAATGTTCTCTGCCTTTGGGATGGAGGATACGGCACTACGTGTTGCCCTGGCTGGAATCCGAGTGCGGCTGCTCATCGACTCTGCTGCCGACGTGCGAGCGCGTCTCGTCGAGTTGGCGAATCGCTCTGCTGCTCTCGACGTGAAGGAGAAGCACCGGCGTCCGCACGTCACGGCTGAGGCGTTTGATTACCTTCGTCGTTACTCGGAGAGCCAACCGGTCACGGTCGATGTCGTGGTGTTCGTGGAAAGGTTTCTCGACGACATCACAAGTCGCGCGGTGTACCGGTTCGTCGCGCCGATTCCGCCACGAGTCATGTAACGCATCGCAGGTCCCGGGCGAGGTAGCGCGCCTGACAGGATTGTCGGCTCCGTCAGACGCGCCACACCGACTCGACCGCAGACGGCTACGGTTTCGGCGGAGTGATGTGATCTTCGTGCGTCGTGATTCCGAGGATCACCTTCACAATCCGAACGATTTTCGCGAACCGCCCCCCGTCGCGTCCGCGGGCGAGATCACCCGCAAACACCGGCGCCGAGAGGAACGCGCAAAGAACAAAGACGGC
>DATKFO010000566.1:0-10363 GCA_035544355.1 Thermoanaerobaculia bacterium | reverse complement strand
CGACGCTCCGCGGCCAGGAAGTGCCGATGAGCGCGCCCGATCAGTCCGATCCGAACAAAGGCAACAACACCACGCAGAGCGAAACGAATCACGCCGTCACCGCAAACGGCGTGATCGGCGCGTGGAACGATTCGAGCCAGCTCGCGCTGATGGGCACGATGGCGAAGCGGATCTCGTGGCGCGGCTCGTCGAACGGCGTGACGTTCAGCGGCGGCGGGTTCTTCAACACGCCCGACGGCTGCAAAGGCGATCCGGCCGTCGTCGCCGACAGCCAGGGATTCTTCTACATGGCGACGATCACCGACTTCTCCGCGATCGGCGTCGCGCGCACGACCGGCACGATGCCGCCGTTCTCGTTCAACGCCGGCATCGTGATGGACGACGGATTCGCCACGCTCGACAAGGAGCTGATGGCGATCGATCGCACGAACGGCGCGAACAAGAATCGCATCTATCTCGTCGCGTCGAACGTGCCGAAGGGAGTCATCGAGGCGCACACGACGTCGCTGAATCCGCTGAAATTCAGCGCGTTCCAGAAGCTCCCCGGCTCCGACGGCGTCCTCGGCGCCATGCCCGCCGTCGCGCCGAACGGCGACGTCTTCGTCGTCTGGCCGCACAGCCTTTTCTACGAAATCGTCAAATCGTCGGACGGCGGCGTCTCGTACACGAATCCCGATCCGAACGATGGCGCGGACGCCAAGCGCATCGCACAGGTCACGCCGTCGCCGGACGGTCTGCCGAACGCAGGCCTGAAGACGAAGAGCTTTCCGCAGATCGCCATCGACTCGACGGCCGCCGGCAGTCCGACGCGCGGCAATATCTACGTCGTCTTCCACGCCGATCCCGACGACTTCGGCAGCGGCGACCTCGCGGACATCTTCTTCACGCGCTCTATCGACGGCGGCAAGAAATGGTCCGAGCCGCGCTCGATCTCGTCGGGTCCCGCAGCAACGATCGGACGCGACAAGACGAAGAACGACAACTGGATGCCGTCGATCGCGGTCTCTCCCGTGAACGGCCACATCTACGTCACGTTCGTCGATCGCCGCGAAGACACCACCGCGAACGACGGTGATCCCGTCGGCATGAAGGCGCGCATCTATCGCGCGCTCTCCACCGATGCGGGACAGACCTGGAACGTCGCGCCGCTCGGCTCGACCGCGTTCACGCCCATCGCCGGCTTCGAAGTCGGCCAGAGCTCGTACTGGGGCGAGTACAACTGGGCGACCGCGAATGCGAACGGCCTGCAATTCTCGTGGGGCGATTCGCGCAATCTCTGCGCGCCGCCGATGAACGCCGCGAATCCGTGCAGTCCCGCGGGACGACCCGATCAGGACACGTTCTATCGGACTGTCGCCAATCTCTCCGGCCCCGATCTCTTCATCAAGCCGTGGGGCAAGATCACGGGCGAGCCGCCGAATTACCAGACGTCGTACATCTACGTCGTCGACGACAACGAAGTGAAGATCAACGCGCAGAAAGGCATCATCAATCACCTTCGCGCGCGCGTCCGCAACCTCGGCAACGCCGCAGGCAACAGCGCCACGATCCACTTCAAATTCTCACCCGCGTACGCCGGCTTCGACGAGTCGGTGATGAAAGAGATCGGCACGATGAGCGTGAGCTTCTCCGCCGCCGGCGGCGCGACCGACGATCAGATTCTCAAAATCGATTGGGACCTCACCGACGTCAACGACACGAACGGCGGCAAGTGGCCGAATCCCGTCAGCTTCTACGATCACTTCTGCGTCCTCGTGCGCATCGACCTCGGCAACGACGTCAACCTGAGCAACAACGTCGCGCAGAACAATTTCTTCAACGTCAAGACGGCGAGCATGGCCATGAAATTCATGGTCGACGGCGCGCCGGGCCTCGCGCGCATCGCAGTGTCGAAACTGCCGCCGGGATTTCACGCGCAGGTGACCGTCGACGGCGTTGCGAATCCGACCCGCGGTTTTCGCCTCAAGCCGGGCGAGATCCGCAACGCACAGGCGACGTTCACCGGACCCGACTGCCGATCGGCGACCGACGTCGTCACCGACATCACGCTGCTCCTCAACGACGTCGCGGTTGGCGGAATCTCCGTACGGTTGTGCGAATTGCGCGAGCCGCGAGAACCCGCCGACGTGATCGGCGCGACGACGGCGCCGTTCTGGGAAGTCCTGCCTGAAGACGAGACGCTGCAAATTCGCGGCGAAGAAATCCCGCAGCCGCCCGAACCGCCGAAGCGCACGATCCCGCGAGCCGTGAAGTATCGCCAGACCTATCGCGCGTCGTACGACAAGGTCTACGCCGCGATCCTGAAAATGAACCCCGGCTTCGCCGACTTCGATCGCGGCCTGATCAACACGCGCCACGTGCACGCCCACGGCGCCTCGATCACGAGACTGATCGAAGAACGCGATCGCATCTTCGTCACGCACGACGGTTACTCATGGATGTCGCTATGGCTCGAGCCGCACGGCGACGTCACCGAAGTCGGCGTCGACGCCTGGATCGGAATCGAAGAGTTGTACACACCCGAGGGGCGGAGGTTGCATTCGAACGGAACGCTGGAGCGGGCGACGTTGAACGCGATCAAGCCATAGAAAACTGTGAGCGGTGTGCAGTAGGCAGTAGGCAGTAGGCAGAGGATGGACCGACCGACATTCGTTCCTCTGCCCACTGCCCACCGCGAGGCGCGTAGCGCCGGACTGCCCACTATTTCGCGTCCGCCTTGAACTTCCCCGACTCGACGTCCTGAATGAATCGCACGAGCTCGCGAAAGTACGCTTCCTGATCGTCGTACATCGACATGTGGCTGCCGGCGAGGATCACCGTGCGTGAGTTCGGGATCAGCTTGCCGATCCGGCGCATGTCGTCGGGATTCATCTCGTCGTGCACGCCGCCGATCACGAGCGCCGGCACCTTGATCTTCGCGAGATCGTTCCAGCGATTCCACTCCTTGAAGTTGCCGGTGATCACGAACTCGTTCGGCCCCTGCATCGTGTTGTAGATCTTCGCGTTCATCTTCTTCAGCGATCGCAGGATCGGCTCGGGCCACGGATCGATCCTGCAGATGTGCTCCGCGTAGATCTTCCTGAAGATCACACCGGTGTACTCGGGCGCTTCGTACTCGCCCTTCGCCTCGTACTTCGCGAGGATCTCCTGATCTTCCTTCGACAACCTCCCGCGGATCTGATTCGCGTACGCCATGTACGAATCGATGCTCGCGGTCATGTTCGAAATGATCACGGCCTTCAGATGATCCTGATGCGCGAGCGCATACTCCATCGCGAGCATCCCGCCCCACGAGTGGCCGAAGAGATAGATGCGATCGATCCCGAGTCCCTTGCGAACCTGCTCGACTTCCTCGCGGTAACGCTCGACCGTCCAGAGCGAGTTGTCATCGGGCACATCCGAGTTCCCCACGCCGAGCTGATCGTAGTAATAAAGCTCAATCCCCTTCTGCGGCACGAAGTCCTCGAAGCACTCGAGATAATCGTGCGGAAACCCCGGACCGCCATGCAGCGTGAGCAACTTCGCCGAACCGCTGCCGACCCGCTTCGTCCACACGCTGTACTTCCCACCCTCGACCGGGATCATCCTCGAACCACCAGTCTTCACCTCGGCGGACGCGAGCATGGCGACGAACAGACAGAGAGCGACGATTCGTGTGTTGCGCATGATCGAACGTACGGGCGAGGGCGGGCGGTGGATTCGTGTCAGCGATACCATCGCGCCGCAATGGCCCTCACCTCCACGATGTACACCGCCACCGTCGAGCTCTCCGACGTCGACCGCGGCGTCTACGAGACGCTCGACCTCCGACTCGCGATGCATCCGTCGGAGTCCGCGGAGTACCTGACGACGCGCCTGCTCGCCTACTGCCTCGAATACACCGAAGGCATCGAGTTCACGTCGGGGCTGTCGAACGGAGAGGAGCCGGCGATCGTGGTGCGCGATCTCACCGGCCGCATCACCGCGTGGATCGAGATCGGCGCGCCGGACGCCGACCGTTTGCATCGCGCCAGCAAGCTCGCGCAACGCGTGGTTGTCTACACGCACCGCGATCTCCGCAACGTCCTCGGACAGTTGGACGGAAAGAAAATCCACCGCGCGTCCGAGATCCCAATCTACACGTTCGGACGCGGTTTCATCGACGAGCTTGCGGCGCGATTGGAGCGACGCATGCGCGTTACGCTCTCGGTGACCGAGCAGCACATCTACCTCGATGTCGACGGCGCATCGTTCACGACGGTCATCGAAGAACATCACATCGACGCGGGCGTTTGACGCGCACGTCGAGAACTCGCAAACTCTCACGCGTGACTACTGTGATTCGTGCGGACGCGGAGAGTCTCGAGCAACGGAGACGAATCGTCGACAAGTTTCTCGACGGCGAATGGGGCTTGGAGTTGGAAGGCTTTGAGGAAGGTCGAGCTGCCGACCGCGAAGCCGCTGATGCACGAGCACGCGCGTTCGAAGATTGATTGCGGCCTCTGTGCTCTGGCGTGCGGCGGCATGGCAGACGGTCTCAAGATGTGGCACAGACACTCCTGTCTGTGCGCACTCGGGAGACCGGAGCCCAATGTGCATCGGCTCATCCCGCGCGAAGGGCACAGACAAGAGTGTCTGTGCCACATGGGCTTCACGCGCAAGGCGGTCACAGCCTCCGCGGTCACGCGATTGCGCGGCGTCCATGGACGGTCAGCCCGACCCGCGTAATCCTGCAACTTCCCGACCCGCAGCTGCCGCACTCCAAATATGAGGTACCCTTTCGCGAAAAATCACCTCACGGAGAGTGCCATGTCCCGAGTCGTGAAATGCGGTTTGATTCAAACGTCGCTCGCGTGCGACACGAGCGAGTCCATCGAGACCATTCGCAACGCGCAGACCGAGCGCACGCTCAAGTACCTCGATCAGGCTGGACAGGAAGGCGTGCAGATCCTCTGCTTCCAGGAGATCTTCACCGGTCCGTATTTCTGCGCCGAGCAGAATCCGCGCTGGTACGACTCCGTCGAGAAAATCCCCGACGGGCCGACGACGAAGCTGATGCAGGACTACGCGGCGAAGTACAAGATGGTGATCGTCGTCCCCATCTATGAAGAAGAATCGACCGGCATCTACTACAACACCGCCGCCGTGATCGACGCCGACGGCACGTACCTCGGCAAGTACCGCAAGAATCACATCCCACACACCGCACCTGGCTTCTGGGAGAAGTACTACTTCCGCCCCGGCAACCTCGGCTACCCCGTATTCGACACGAAGTATGCGAAGGTCGGCGTGTACATCTGCTACGACCGCCATTTCCCCGAAGGCGCGCGCGAGCTCGGGTTGAACGGCGCGGAGATCGTGATGAATCCTTCGGCGACGGTCGCGGGACTCTCCGAGTATCTCTGGAAGCTCGAGCAGCCCGCACACGCCGTCGCGAACGGCTACTTCCTCGGCGCGATCAATCGCGTCGGATTCGAAGGGCCGTGGAACATCGGCGAGTTCTACGGGCAGAGCTACTTCGTCGATCCGCGCGGACAGATCGTCGCGATCGCCGACCGCGACAAAGACGCGCTCGTGACCGCGGAGCTCGACTTCGAAAAGATTCGCGAAGTGCGCCACACGTGGCAGTTCTATCGGGATCGACGGCCGGAGACTTATAACGGACTCGTGAAACTCTGAAAGAGTTGCATCTCTCGATGCGCGACCACATCCGCTTCCTCATCAACGGCCGTGAGCATCGCGTCTCCGGTTCGGACGCGTTCGCGACGCTGTCGAATTATCTTCGCTACGACGTCGGTGCGACCGGCACGAAGATCGTTTGCGAGGAAGGCGACTGCGGCGCGTGCACGGTGCTGATTCGCAGAAACGGCGGCGAGTTTCGCGCGATCAACTCCTGCATCCAGGCGCTGTGTCAGCTCGACGGCACGAGCATCGTCACCGTCGAGGGCATCAAGCTCGACGGCGCGCTGCATCCGGTGCAGGACGCGATGGTGCAGTGTCACGGAGCGCAGTGCGGCTACTGCACGCCGGGATTCATCGTCGCGATGGCGGCGCTGTTCGAGAATCGCGATCGCGTCGATGAGCGCTGCGTGCGCGACGGACTCACCGGCAATCTCTGCCGCTGTACCGGCTACGAGCCGATCATCAAAGCGGCGCTCGCCGTCGACGGTGCGAGCGCGCCGCGCGTGCACGAGCGCTATCCGCAGACGATCGATGCGAACGACGCCGTTGCAATCGATGCGAACGGACGGAAGTTCTTCGCGCCAACGACGATCGAAGACGCAATCCGCTTCAAGAGCGAAAACGAGAACTGCACGATCGTGCAGGGCGGCACCGACGTCGGCGTGTGGGTGAACAAACGCGCGTTCACTGCGCCCGCGATGTTGTCGCTTGCGAAATTGTCAGAGCTCAACGCGATTCGCGACGAAGACGGAGCGATCAGCGTCGGCGCGAACGTCACGCTCACCGATTTCGAAAATGCGATCCGCGAGCGCATCCCTGAGCTCTACGAAATCCTCCACGTCTTCGGCGCGCCGCAGATCAAGAACGCGGGCACGCTCGTCGGCAACATCGCGAATGGCTCCCCGATCGGCGACACGCTGCCGTACCTCTTCGTCTCCGACGCCTGGCTCGAGATCGCGGGCGCGCGCGGCATGCGCACCGTCCCAGTGAATCGCTTCTACAAAGGCTACAAACAATTCGATCTCGAGCGCGGCGACATCGTCACGCGCGTCGTCGTACCGATCGTGCGCGATGCGCTGAAGCTCTACAAGATCAGCCGCCGCCGCGATCTCGACATCTCCGCCGTGACGGCCGCAATTCGCCTGCAACTCGACGGACGCCGCATCGAAGCCGCGCGCGTCGTCTACGGTGGCGTCGGCCCCGTCGTCCTCCAACTCGCGCGCACCGAAGAATTGCTTACCGGCAAGGAAGCGACGCTCGCGTTGTTCGAAGAAGCGGGACGCGTCGCCTCGAGCGAGATCACACCGATCAGCGACGTCCGCGGCTCGCGCGACTACCGCCTGCAGATCGCGCAGAACCTCCTGCCGAAGTTCTGGCACGACGTGATCGGCGATCGCTGAGTGTCATCCTGAGCGGGTGGCGGGTGGGCGCGAAGGATCCCCCTCCAGATGCACGCGATCCGCTCCGTCGGAAGGGGATCCTTCGCCGTCTTCGCGGCTTCAGGATGACACTGAGACTTGATCAGCCGAGGTGTTCCACGATCGCCGCATATACTTCCTCACATCAATCAAGAGGAGGTGCCCATGTCCGGACTCCGGTTCCGCGTCGCTCTCCCTCTCCTCATCATCACGTCCGCACTCTTCGCGCAAGGTCTCCCGCCGAAAGGCCCGCCCGCGAATGAGAAGCTGCTCAAGCATTCGAATTTCTTCGAGCCGATTCACATCTACGACGTCAAGAACGATCCGCGGCTGAAGCAGTACTGGCCGAAAGGCGGCGTGAGTTACACCGCCTACTCCGCGGTCGGGGTCGACCTCGCGAACTCGATGGCGATCATCGGCCCGACCGGGGACATCGTGATCGTCGACACCCTCGGCGAAGACGGCTCCGTCACCGACGCGATCAAGCGCTTCCGCGATCGCGGTATCTTCCCCGCCGGACCGCTGCCGATCCGCGCGATCGTCTACACGCACAACCACATCGATCACATCGGCGGCGTCGCGGAGTACCTCGCGAGTGCGAAATGGAAAGCGTGTCCCGAGGAAACGCAGGAGATGTCCGGCAAGGACGATCCGCCGCTCGATGCCGACGCACGCGACTGCGTTTCCGTCGTCGGACAGGAACAGATCGTCGAAGGCGTGAACATGACCGGCACGATCATCGGCACGGCGATCAACAATCGCTCCGCGTACATGTACGGCGCGTTCCTTCCGCCGAAGTGGGTCATCAACGACGGCATCGGCCCGCAGGTGAACAAAGGCCCCGCGACGTTCCACATGCCGTCGCGCACGTTCACGAACTCGATGAAGATGAAAGCCGCGGGTGTGAACTTCGAGCTGACGTACGTGCCGAGCGAGACGAACGACGAGCTCGCACTCTTCGTCCCCGACTCCGAGAACGGCGGCAGCGGAAAAGCGGGCCTGCTCTTTTCGGCCGAGGTCATTCAGGGACCGAGCTTCCCGAATTTGTATAGCTTGCGCGGCACCGCGTATCGCAATCCCGCGACGTGGTTCCGCAGCGTCGACAAACTGCGCAAATACGACTCGTGGTGCATGCTGCCGAGTCACGGTACGCCGCTGTGCGGCGCGGAGAACATTCGCATGCTGCTGCGGAACTTTCGCGACGCGATCCAGTACACGCACGATCAGGCCGTGCGTTACATGAACGCGGGCTACACGATGAATCAGCTGCCCGAGCTGATGCCGATGCCGCAGTACCTGCTCACGAATCTGCAGAAGATCGAGACGGCGAAAGCGGACACGAATCCCGAGGACTATCTGACGTTTTTCTATGGCTCGGTGCCGCAGGCGGCGCGCGAGCTGTACTTCGGTTATCTCGGTTGGTATCAGGCCGATCCCGTCGCGCTCGATCCAACGCCCGCGCAGAAATACAACGCGAATCTGATCAAGCTGATGGGCGGCCGCGAGCGCGTGCTGACGAAAGCGAACGAAGCGTACGCAGCGGGCGAATATCAATGGTCCGCGGAGCTCGCGACACTGCTCGTCTCCGCAGATCCCGAAGAGAAAAACGGACGCGAGGCGAAGGCGAAGGCGTACATGAAACTCGCCGAGCCGGTGACGAATCCGAACTGGCGCAACTGGTACATCACCGCGGCGAACGAGCTGCGCGGACTCACGCCGCGCAAGGCATTCAGCGGCGGACTCACGTCACCGGGCATCGTCGCGGCGCTGCCGAATGGCATGTGGGTGAATCAGTGGACGCTGCGTCTGAAAGCGCCCGACACGATCAAGGACGACACACACACCTCCCTCGGCTTCTGGTTCGAGCCGGAGAACGAAGGCTTCGTCCTGCACATCCGCAAAGCGATCTGCGAGTTCATCGAGACGAATCACAATCGCGACGAAGTGCTGGCCGCGGATCACGCGATCGCGATGAACAAAGCGACCGAGCAGCAACTCGTCTACGCCGATCAGCCGCAAGCCGATCCGAATTTCATGAAGAAGCTCACGGCGCTGATGGCGAGCGGCGACGTGCGCGTGATCAAAGGCAGCGCAGCCGGAGTCGAAGCGTTCTTCACGCACTTCGATCCGGCGCCGGAGACCATTCCGCCGCTGGCGGGACGATAATTCAGTTGCCGGTTGCCGGTTGTCAGTTGCCAGAGGAACGAACCCGAACGTAGATGGGCAGCGGTCCTCTGGCAACCGGCAACTGACAACCGGCAACCCAAAAACAAAGGAGCTCCAAAATGAGCACAACTCTCCAACCCATTCCCTGGCCGCACGGACTCGCGCCCGCCGCGCATCCGTTTTCTCACACGCCGTCCGTCGATGCACCGCTGCCCGAAGCGGATTATCTCGTCGTCACGTGGGTCACCGCCGAAGTCGAAGCGCTCGCGAACGTGATGACGCCGGGACACAGCTACACCGCCTGGTATCGCTACGAGCACAACTGGTCGTCCTTCAAATCACAGTTGGAAAAAGGCGCGCCCGCGCTCGAAGAAGGCTGCCTCGGCACGTACATGCCGGCGCAGATCGGCAACAAGAAAGTGCTCTGCTTCAAGAGCAATCTGCACCTGAACACCGACGGGCCGAAGCTGCCGCTCGCCGGTTTGTGGAAACAGATCATCGCCGAGGTGAAGCCGAAGCTCGTGATCACGACGGGGACGGCGGGCGCGATCGGCACGCCGATGAAGCTCGGCGACGTGCTCGTGTCGACGTCGGCGTCGTTCGATTGCAAAACGACCGCGTTCAAACATCTCAACGGCGAGTCGTTCCATTCGCCGCACGTCGTCGCGACGAAGGAGTTCCCGTACGCGACGGAGAAGCTCCTTCCGATCAACGCGAAGAAACTCCCGAGCGCCGATCAGAATCCGCAGATCGTGTGGCACGACACGTCGTCGTTCAAACAGAAGATCAACGTCGTGACCGCTGACTACTTCGCCTTCGACACGAGCGAGAATGCCGATCACCTCGCCGGCCTCGGCTCCGCCGTCGAAACCGACGACGCCGTCCTCGGCATGGTCGCGAAAGAGCTCGGCGCGAAAGCACCGGCGTGGATGTCGATCCGCAACATCTCCGACCCCGAGATCACGAACGACACCTCGTCGGTGTCCACGCAGAAGAACGAAGCGGGCAAGATCTACAGCGAGTACGCGTACTGGACAACGGTGGGCAGCGCGATTACGACGTGGGCGGTGATTGCATCAGAGTAGCCCCGGCGCGTGAGCCCGGGGCCACTCGGGATG
>DATKFO010000565.1:0-7212 GCA_035544355.1 Thermoanaerobaculia bacterium | reverse complement strand
GGCGCGGAGATCGGCGATGCCGCCGATGCGGCTCATGATCGATTTTGCTTGCTCGCCGAGCGACGTCAGCTCGTTCAGGTCGGGACCGAAGATGCGCACGGAAAGATCGGCGGGCGTGCCGCCGAGACCTTCGTCGATGCGCATGCCGAGCGGTGTGGTGAAGAGAATCGACACGCCCGGCACGTTCTTCGTGCGCTCGCGCATGTCTGCTTCGATCGCGGCGAGCTCGCGCGTCCGATTTTTCTTCAGCACCACGAGCACATCCGAGACCGTGTGCGGCATCGGGTCTTCCGTGCGCTCGGCGCGTCCCGTTCGCCGCACGACGTCTTCGACTTCGGGGATCGCGCGAAAGAGATCTTCGACGCGATGGTTCAGGCGATCCACTTCATCGAGTGACGCTTCCGACGGAAGCATGGTCTGCACGAGGAACGCGCCTTCGTCGAGTTGCGGCATGAAGTCGCTGCCGACGGCGAACGCGAGCATCAGCGCCGGAATCGTGATCGCCAGCGTAAGGATTTGCACGAGCCCCGCGCGCGACATGCACCAATCGAGCATCGGCGCGTAGCGCGCTTTGATCTTGCGGATGATCCAGACATCTTCTTCGCGACCTTCGGGTCGCGGCCGGAGGATCAGCCCTGCAGCGATGGGGACGAGCGTGAGCGCGAGCACGAGCGATGCGGCAACTGCCGCGATCACTGCGGCCGCGAGCGGCTTGTACATCCGTCCTTCGATCCCCGTCATCGCGAACAGCGGAGTGAAGACTGCGATCACGATGAGTGTGGCGAACGTGATCGGCCGTCCGACTTCGATCGATGCCGCGAGCGCTGTCTTCATGCGATCCGCGGTGCGGTGCCGCGTCAGTCGATGCACGGCATTCTCGGTGACGATGATCGCGGCATCGACGAGCAGTCCGACGGCGATCGCGAGTCCGCCGAGCGTCATCGTGTTGAGGCCGACGTCTGCCTGGCGCAGAAGGATTCCCGCGAGGCCGAGGGAAAGCGGAATCGTGAAGGTCACGACGAGCGCGGCGCGGATGTCCCCGAGGAGTGCGAAGAGCACGAGAACCACGAAGAAGGCGCCGAGCAGCACTGCGCGGCCGACGCCGGAGAGCGCGGAGCGTACGAGCTCCGACTGGTCATAGACGATGCGCAGTTGCACGCCCTTCGGCAGGCCTTTCTGCATTTCCGCGAATGCCTGGCGTACGCCGGCCGCGACTTTCACGGTGTCCGCGTCGAACTGCTTCGAGATGCGGCAGCTCACGACTTCGCCTTTCAAGCGATGCGCAATGCCGCGCCGCACGGCCGGCGCTTCGCGGACATCGGCGATGTCCCCGAGAACGACGGGCGTCGTTCCGCGCACGGCGACGACGGTGTTGCGCAGATCGTCGATCGATTGCGCCATGCCGATCGCACGAACGTTCCATTCCATCGGCCCTTGCACGACGAAGCCACCCGACGCGTTCTTGTTCGCGCTCTCGACCGCGTGCATCACCTGGTCGAGCGAGATGCCGCGCGCGGACATGCGGTTCGGATCGATCTGCACTTGGAACTGGCGCAGATATCCGCCGAGGCGTTCTACGGCGGCGACGCCCGGCACTGCGAGCAAGCGATTCTTGACTTCGAACTCCGCGAGATCGCGAAGACTCATCGCGTCCATCACGCCGGGATCCGCTTCGAGCGTGAACTCGAAGACTTCATTGAGCCGGCCGGTGAGGCTCGAGACGAGCGGCGATTCCGTGCCGGGCGGAAGTTGCGTTGCGACTTGTGCGACGCGTTCCGCAACGAGCTGGCGCGAGCGGTAGTAGTCGGCGTCGGGCTCGAACTCGATGGTCGTGCTCGCGACGCCGAGCTGCGAGTTGGAGCGAACGCGCCTCACGCTCGGCAGCCCGCTCAGCGCGACTTCCATCGGGATCGCGATCGCGGTCTCCAACTCTTCCGCGCCCATCGACGCGTTCTGCACGATCACGTTGAACACCGGCGCGGAGAGATCGGGAAAGACGTCGCGCCGCAGCTCGCGCAGCCAGCCCGCGCCGATCACCGCGCCGACGGCGACGAGCAGCAGCGCGACGACGGGTTTCGCGAACGAGCGCGTGATGATGCTCTCGATGAACGACGGCGACTCAGTGCTCATGTTCTTCGCCTCCGTCTTCCGCCTTCTCCGCTTCGGCTTTGAGAAGGAACGAGCCGTTGACGACGACGGTCTCGTCGGGCTGCAGCCCGCTGAGCACTTCGACTTCGCCTTGCAGATCGCGGCCGCGTCCGACGTTGCGAATCTCGAACGTGCGCTCGCTCTTCGGGATGAACACGACCCACTGCTCGCGCAATCGCTGCAGCGCGGCGACCGGAACCGTCATGACGTTCTGGCCCGCGCTCGATACCTGCAGCCATGCGTTTGCCGACATGCCCGGACGGATCGTCTGCTGCGGATTCGCGAGCTCGATGCGCACGGGAATCGTTCGCGACTCAGGATCGACTTCGCGTCCGACGTATGCGACGCGTCCCGTGAAGGTCTGGCCGGGAAACGCGGCGAGCGTGACGCGCGCGGGAGCTCCGAGGGTGACGCGCACCGCGTCGCGCTCGAACGCATGCGCGACGAGCCAGACGGTTCGCAGATCGCCGATGCGAAACGCGACGTGCTCGGGATCGATCATCTGCCCGATGGCGATGCTGCGATCGAGGATCGTGCCGCCGATCGGCGCAACGAGCGGCAAGCGCGATGCGTCGCCTCCGCGGGTTGCTGATGCGCCTAGCGCTTGCAACGCTGCTGCTGCCGCACGCAACTCCGACTGCGCCGCCGCGAGATCCGCCTCGGCCTCCTGCACTTCGCGCCGCGGCACGATGCGATCCGCGAGTCCACGCTTGCGCTCGAGCGCCGTCTTCGCGAGCGTCACGCGCGATTCGGCGCGCTCGTATTCCGCGCGAACGCGTCCGAGCTCGCCGCTCTGCGCTTCCGCGAGGAGCTGGCCTGCGCGCACAAGCTGTCCCGGCTCGGCCGCGAGTCGCACGACGCGCGCGGTCACCGGCACGCCGACTTCGGCGTAGCGCGATTGATCCGGCCTCACATCGCCGACGACACTCACTCCTTCGCCGCCGGGCCGCAGCTCGACCTTCGTCGTCGTGAGGCGAAGGTCGCGCAGCATCGTCTCCTCGATCTCGAGGATGTTCGCCGGTTGCTCCGCGTGCGTCGTCGTGCCGCGCGTCTCTTCTTCGTGGTGCTCGCCTTCGGCTTCGCTCTTCTTGCATCCATCGAAAAGAATCGCGACCAGCGCCGCGACGATGAACATTCGCCAATTCATTTCCAGACTCCTGCGCGCGCGTGCAGCTCGACTTCCGCGAGCCGCGTTTCGATGAGCTGATCGATGAAGGCGCGGCGCGCGTCCAACGCGTCTCGCCGAACGATGAGCAGCTCCGCGAGGCCGATCTGCCCCACGTCGTAACTCTCGAGCGCGAGCCGCTCGTTCTCTTCGATGAGCGGCAGCACGGTCCGCTCGTACTGTTCTGACGCTGCGCGAAGCGCTTCGTGCGATGCGAGTGCGCCGCGTACGTCCGCTTCGATCGCGAGCTTCAGTGCCGTTCGTTCCGCGTGCAATCGCGCAAGCCTCGCGGTCGCGAGCGCCGTTGCTTCCTGTCCGCGATTGAAGAAGGGGAGCGAGAGACCGACGCCGCCGAGCGTGACCCGTTCGTCGCCTTCGCGCTGATACGACGCGCGCAATCCGAGCTCGGGCCAGCGCAGCGTCTTCGCCAGCCGCTGTTCGGCTTCGGCCTCTTCGATCTCGGCATCGAGCACGCGCACATCCGCGCGCTCCGCTGCGCTTGCGATCAGCTCGTCCGCACTCACCGGCAACGCATCACGCAGCGATCCGCCGATGGTGATGGGCTCTGCTGCTGCGATTCCGAGCAGTCCCTTGAGTCGCGTGACCTGTCCGATCAACAACGCTTCCGCCGCGCGCTCCTCAACCTCGGCGCGAGCGATCGCCGTCCGCGCGACATTCACGTCGAGCTGCGCAACGTCACCCGCGTTGAATCGCCGCTGCGCAATCTGCAACGCTTCATCGGCGAGCTGTTTTCCGCTCGCCGCGGTGCCTGCGCGCTCGCGGGCTTCGACGGCGCGCAGAAATGTCGTTGCGACTTCGCGGAGAACCTCACGCTCGATCTCTCGCGCGCGTTGCTCTTCCTGCGTCACCCCGGCCCGCGCGGAATCGATGCGCGCGCGACGCCGCGCGGGCAACTCGAAGTCCTGCGCGAGCGCGATGCCGTAGTCCGTCGTCGTCGCCGCGCCCGTGCGACGTCCGGCCTCGACGTCCATCGTCGGATTTGTCGCGAGCGGCAACGACGCGCCGATCACGCGCGCGCGTGTTTCGTCGATCCTCATCCGCGCCGCGACGACTGCAGGTGCGGACGCGCGCGCTCGCGTGATTGCTTCTTCGAACGTCAGAACGGCCGGTTGCCGCGCGGCCGCTCGCAATGCAACAGACAGAACGAATCCCGCCACGAAAACGAATCGATGCATGAACACCTCGGCGACATGAAGCGCGAACGACAGAAACCGACGTTGCGATCAGCCGAGGAGCGGGACGTGGAAGATGTCGGCGGCGAGCTGCGACGGTGTGGCCGCGCTTTGCGAGGGATCGAGATGAGGCGCCGTCACGATCGAGATCGCGTCGCCAGCGTTCGCCTGCACGATTGCCTGCATCGCGTGCGTGCAGCTCGTGCACAGCGCGCAGATCGGAGGACAGCTCGTGCCCGTCGCGTCATCAGGACATGATTCCGGACATGCCGCGGCAAACGCCATCGCGCCGAGCAGATGCACGGCGAGGATGACGAGAAGCGTGGCACTCCAGCTGCGGCGGAACATCGGCCGCGCTTTGTACCACAGGACCGCTTTTTCTACAGACTACGAACAGCCTCGTCCGCTGCGCACTCATGCCGGCAGCAGTTGCGACTCAGGCGAAGATTGAGAAACTGCGCGGCGGCCATGAGGACTGCGCCGCCGATCACGAGCGGTGGCTCGAGCTGCTCCGATGCGACGATGCGTCCCGTTCTCGGCCATCTCGATGACCGGCGAGCGGGTGTGGATCATCGGAATCATTCCGAGAACCACCGGGCTGATCATGCAGTGAATCGCGCAGGCCACGGAGACCCAGCCGCCAACCCTCGAGAGCTTCCCGAATTTGCTCGCGGCGTGTGCCATGGCCACCTCCGCAACGATCGTAGAGAGGCGCGCGGAGGCGCACATGAGGCGCTGTTCTCATTGAAGAGGGAGAAGCGGGACTAGATGGAGTGCAGCCGCTTTGGGTAGCGAGTTGCGGTTGCAAGGTTTGATTTGGACTGCGGCGACCGCAGTCGCCGCAGTCCAAAAACGCCCGCCGTCGTCTCGTGTGGCACAGACACTCTTGTCTGTGCGCCCCGCGCGGGATGAGCCGATGCACACTGGGCTCTGGTCTCCCGAGTGCGCACAGACAGGAGTGTCTGTGCCACATTTTGAGACGCTCTCCCGCACTTGCCGCTTTCGTATACCGGTGTCGAAAAGCGGCGATTGCGATCGCCGCAGTCCAAACTGACTATCGGGATAACCCGAATACGGAATCGCGTTGCACCACGCGCTCCGTCACCGGCGCTTTTTCATCGCTGATGCGCCCATGATCGAGCGTGATCACGCGGCGTCCGCTGTTGCGGATCAGCTCGCGGTCGTGTGTGGCGAGCAGCACCGTCGAGCCGCGCAGGTTGGCTTCCGCGAAGATCTGCATGATCTCGAGCGAGAGGTCGGGATCGAGATTGCCGGTCGGTTCGTCCGCGATGAGCACCATCGGATCGTTGATGAGCGCGCGTGCGATCGCGACGCGCTGCTGTTCTCCGCCGGAGAGTTGTGGCGGATACGCGTTGAGCTTGTGATGGAGATCGACCGATCGCAGCGCTTGATACGCTTTTTTCTTGTGCTCTTTCGGCGCGACGTTGAGCACGGTGAGGATGAACGAGAGATTCTCGAACACCGTCATCCGCTCGATCAGTTTGAAATCCTGGAACACCATGCCGATCTCGCGGCGGAAGTAGGGGAGCTGCGATTGCTTCATCGCATTGAGATTGCGGCCGTTGACGACGATCTGTCCTTCCGACGGCTGCATCTGCCGCAGCGTGAGCTTCAGCAGCGTCGATTTGCCCGCGCCGCTCGCGCCGGTGAGAAAAACGAATTCGCCCTTCTCGATGTGGAACGTGACGTCATGCAGCGCCGTCGAGTAACGGTCGAACTTCTTCGTCACGTGGTAGAAGTGAATCACGGGATTAGTGTACCGGCTGTTCCGGCTTCCCGAGCTCCGTCACGATCTGTTTCATGGCCTCTTCGCGCGAGATTTTTCCTTCCAGCATCGCGCGCCAATGCGTCTCGAACGATTGCTGAAAGCCGCGGAACTGGCGATCGAACATGCCGCGGTAGATGATCGGCTGGTAGTCCATGATGCCGCGCCGCGCGAGCGCCGCGCGCGCGAGCTCTCCCGATGTGTAGAACAGCAGCGCGTGCCAGAGGTTCGGCGGATAGCGGCGATGCAATTCCTTCGCGGCTTTGTTGAGGTCGGCGCCGATCGCGCCGGAGTTGATGTCGACGATGCCGTGCGAGGTCTCGTGCATCAGCATCTCGAGCGCGGCGAATCCCTGATACGCGGGATCGTTCGGTGACAACGTCGAATGCACGGACTCCGCATCGCCGACGGTGTATGCGCCGTACTCGCCCGCGAATGCGGAAACGTCGATGCGCACGCGCTTCGGGAACGGCATTCCATACGCTTTCTCGTGCGCCGCGATGAGCTCCTTCGCCGCGGACGCGAGCATCGGCTTCGCGAGCGAGATCCAGAATTGGTTCGTGAAGTCGTCGTCTTTCCATTGCACACGCATGTACACCGGAATCAGTTTCCGAAGCACGTCTGCCGGCAACGGCGGAATCGTCTTCGGCAACTCCGCGTCGAACGTGGCGGAGAGTGCCGCATTCATCTTCACCAGCTCCTGATCGAAGATCGGCGAGCGCTTCGCGAAATACGTGCGATACGTTTCGACCGCGGCAAGCCACGTCGCGCGCTCTTCGTCGGTCAGCCGCTGCGGAGGCGGCGCTTCGAAGTTCGCCGCGTACAACAAGCGCTGATGGAGGTTGACCCACGGATTGCTCTGGAGGTGAAACCGCTCGACTTCGACCGCATTCGGAGGACTCAGCAGCGCGGCGAGCAGC
>DATKFO010000564.1:0-12816 GCA_035544355.1 Thermoanaerobaculia bacterium | reverse complement strand
GACTGTGGTGGCCATGCCGGTAATTAGTTTACCGGTGTATTACTCGCGCTCGAGAACCATTGCTACACCGATCCCCCCGGCCGCGCAGACGGTCACCAACCCGTATTGCTCGCCGGTGCGCTGGAGCTCGTTGCACACGGTTGTCACGATGCGTGCGCCGGTGGCGCCGAAGGGGTGGCCGAGGGCGATGGAGCCGCCGGTGCGGTTGATCTTGGTCCAGTCGATGTCGCCGATCGCCTCGCTGCGGCCGAGTTTTTCCTGCGCGATTTTTTTCGAGCCGATCCATTGGATGTTCGACAGCACTTGTGCGGCGAAGGCCTCGTGCATCTCGATGACGCCGATCTCTTCGAGCTTCACCTTCGCGCGCTCGAGCGCGATCGGCAGCGCGAACACGGGACCCTGCAGCAATTGATCGAACGGATCGGTTGCGGCGTATGCGTAGCTCTTGATGAATCCGATCGGTTTCAGTCCGAGCGCTTTCGCTTTTTCTTCCGACATCAGCACGACCGCCGATGCGCCGTCCGTCAGCGGCGACGCGTTGCCCGCCGTGATCGTGCCGTACTTGCGATCGAATACCGGTTTCAGTTTCGCGAGACCGTCGAGCGTCGAGTCGCCGCGAATGAGGTTGTCGTTTTCGACGATGTTCTCGAACGACGGCGGCACGACGACGGTCATCACTTCATCCTTGAAGCGCCCGCTCGCCGTCGCTTCCGCCGCGCGCTGATGCGACTGCAGCGCGAACGCATCCTGCGCCTCGCGCGTGATGCCGTTCGCCTTCGCCATCTTCTCCGCCGACTCTCCCATCGTGAGGCCGGTCGTCGACTCCGCGATCGCAGGTGCGTCGGGTGCGAGGTCTTTCAATTTCACTTTCGTGAACGCGCCGACTTTTCCACCCACGCTCTTCTGTTTGCTCGCACTCACCAAAGCCTCGGAGAAGTTTTTCGAGAAAAGAATCGGCACATCCGACAGCGACTCCGCGCCGCCCGCGATGACGGTGTCCGCGTAGCCGCGGAAGATGAGGTCCGCCGCCGCGGTGATCGCCTGATTCGCCGACGCGCACGCCTTGCTCACCGTGTAGCCCGGAATCTTGCGCGGCAAGCCGGTGCCGAGAATGATCTCTCGCGCGATGTTCGGCGCCTTCACCGATGGAATGACGTTGCCGTACACGAGCTCCTGCACGTCGGCGGGATCGATGCCCGAGCGCTGCACGAGCTCGCTCACGACGATCTTGCCGAGGTCGAGAGCGGAGAGGCGGGCGTAATGCGTGCCCGATTTGGCGAAAGGCGTGCGCAGGCCGCGAATCACGGCAACGCGAGGTGTGTATTGCCAGGTCATAGCGGGCGGGATTGTACAATCGCATCGGGGGTGTGATGACCGCAACCGCACTCGAGCCCAATCCCCTCCGCGAAGGTTTGGAACAGGAACGCGTTCCCGAGGCATCGTGCCTCGTGATTTTCGGTGCGTCGGGCGACCTGACGCAGCGCAAGCTGATCCCCGGCCTCTACTCGCTCGCGCACGACGGATTGCTTCCCGCCGGGCAGACGATCATCGGCTTCTCGCGTCCCGATTTCACCGACGACGCGTTTCGCATGGCGATGCGCGAGGCGTGCGACAAGCACGCGCGGCAGCGTCCCGTCGACGAAGCAGTCTGGGAGAACTTCGCGAAGGGCCTGTTCTACGTGCAGGGCAATTTCAACGAGCCCGAGGCGTATCTGCGATTGAAGCAGCGGCTCGAAGAATTCGATCGCACGCGCGGCACCGGCGGGCGCCGCATCTACTACCTCGCCGTGCCGCCGAATTTTTTCCCCGTGATCTCCGAGCTCCTCGGCGCGGAGGGCATGGTTCAGGATCCCGAGCGCGACGGTCCCTATACACGCGTGATCATCGAAAAGCCGTTCGGACACGATCTCGAATCCGCGCGCGAGCTCAATCGCGTCGCGGTCACCACATTCCGCGAGCGCCAGGTCTTCCGCATCGATCACTACCTCGGCAAGGAAACCGTCCAGAACCTGCTCGTGCTGCGATTTGCGAACGGCATCTTCGAGCCGTTCTGGAACCGTCAATACATTGACCATGTGCAGTTCACCGTCGCCGAGTCGATCGGCGTCGAGAAGCGCGGCGCGTATTTCGAGTCGTCGGGCATCACGCGCGACATCATCCAGAACCACATGCTGCAGCTCGTCTCTCTCGTCGCGATGGAGCCGCCGGTCGCGTTCGAAGCGAATGCGGTGCGCGATGAGAAAGTGAAAGTGCTGCGCGCGTTGCGCGAGTTTCCGCGCGGGCACGAGAGCGTGAACGCCGTGCGCGGCCAGTACAGCGACGGCTCGGTCCTCGGCGAAGCCGCGGTCGCATATCGCAGCGAAGCGAACGTCGCTCCCGATTCGCGCGTCGAGACGTTCTCCGCGCTGAAAGTGTTCATCGACAACTGGCGCTGGGCCGACGTGCCGTTCTACATCCGCGCGGGCAAACGGTTGCCGAAACGCGTGACCGACATCTCGATTCACTTTCGTCCGGCGCCGTATCCGCTCTTCAAGAAGATGCAGGGGATGACGACGCAGCCGAACGTGCTCGCGATTCGCATCCAGCCCGACGAAGGCATCTCGCTAAAATTCGATTCGAAATTGCCCGGACCCGCCGTTCGCACCGCACCGGTGACGATGGAGTTCCGCTACGCGACGTCGTTCGGCGCGGAGCCGCCCGAAGCGTACGAGCGATTGCTGCTCGAGACGATGCTCGGCGATGCGACGCTGTTCGCGCGCCGCGACGAGATCGAGACCGCGTGGTCATGGCTCGATCCGCTGCTGAAGAATTGGGCTGACGATCCGCATCCGCCGAGTTTCTATCCGGCGGGAAATTGGGGACCGGAGGAAGCGGACGAGTTGATCGAGCGCGACGGGCGGCGGTGGAGGAGACCATGAGGATGAGTGGGCAGTGGGCAGTCCGGCGCTTCGCGCCTCGCAGTAGGCAGAGGAAACACCACGCGGTTCTTCTGCCGACTGCCGACTGCCTACTGCCCACTCGGAGGCGCTCGTGGTAAGCGACGACGAAGTTCGCGTCGACGTCGCATCGATCGAGAAACAACTCTCCGATCTTTGGCGCACCGAAAAACAGGATGGCGACAACGCGGTCACGCGCGCCGCGCTTTGGAACGTCGTCGCCCACACGTGGGATCCGCGCTCGCAATCGCACGCGAGCGAGACGCTGAGCCGCGCGAGTGCGTCGGTGCCGCAGCGCACGATCGTCGTGCGCTCGATGCCCGAGGCGGAGAACGAGATCGCGTCGTGGATCTCCGCGAATTGCCATCTCATCGGCGGCGGGAAGCAGATGTGTTCCGAGGAGATTGCGATCACTGCGGGAGGCTCGCGCATTCATCACGTGCCGCCGCTCGTGAATGCGCTGCTGATTCCCGACATGCCGGTCGCGGTGTGGTGGGTCGGCGATCTGCCAAATGAGCATGAGGAGTACGTCGAGTCGTTGCTCGAGCCGGCGGATCGCATCATCGTCGACTCATCGCAGTTCGATCGTCCCGCCGATCTTGCGCTGCTGCGCCGCATCGGCTCGCGCACGACGACCGTGCCCGCGGATCTGACGTGGGTGCGGCTCGAAGAATGGCGCGCCGCGACGGCGTCGATTTTCGATCCGCCGCGGATGCGCGCGCGATTGCGCACGATCCGCAAAGTGCGCGTCGTGAGCGGCGGCGAGCTGCGCGCGTTCGGCGATTCCGTCGAAGCGCTGCTGTTCGCCGCGTGGCTGAGCGCGCAGCTCGAGCATCGCGTCGATGACAGTGGCAAAGTCGAATCATCGACCGGCACGATCGACTACGAGCTCGTAGGCGGCGGCGCAACCGCGCGCGGCGTCGCGTCGGTCGAGATTCGCTTCGACGACGACACGACCGCCACGATCGCGCGCGATCGCGAGCGCGGCGTCGTCGTCGCGACGACGGACGAGACGAGCCTCGGCGTCGATTGCGTGACGCGCGTGCTCGCGAGCGATATCCAGGACCTGATCGTGCGCCAGCTCAAGCGCCCGGAAGGCGATCGCATTTTCGTGAAAGCACTGCCGATCGCGACGCGGCTGGCGGCGCGTGTTGCGGCATGAATATCCGCATCTTCGATTCGAACGAAGACCTCGTGCGCGCGACCGCTCGCACCATCACGCAACGCGTGCAACCCGGCGTACCCGCATCGATCGCGATCAGCGGCGGCTCGTCGCCGAAGCCGCTCTACACGCTGCTGGGTCAATCCGATGAGCTCGCGCAGACGCCGATCACATGGGTCGTCGTCGACGAACGCTACGTGCCGATGAGCGATCCGCAGTCGAATGCGGCGATGATCGAGCGCACGCTGTTCGCGAACGGCATGTCGCCGTCGCATCGATTCCTGCGCTTCGAAACGGAGCTGAACGATCCGCAGCGCACCGCCGAGAAGTTCGAGAGCGATTGGCGAGCCCACGCCATCACCGATCTCGACCTCATCCTCCTCGGCATCGGCGACGACGGCCACACCGCGTCGCTCTTTCCCGGCACGCCGGTGCTCGACGTCGAAGACCGCATCGCCGCCGCGGTGTTCGTCCCGAAGCTCGACCAGTGGCGCGTCACGATCACGAAGCCGGTGATTCGCGCCGCGAAGCTGCGGCTCGTGTTCACCGCAGGCGCGTCGAAAGCGCCGATCGTGCGCGGCGTGCGCGACGGCGCCGATTATCCGATCACCGCCGCGACGTCGGGCGTGGAGACGTGGTGGATGATGGATCGCGAAGCGGCGTCGGCGTTGTGATCATGTAGGACAGGCTTCAGCCTGTCCATGATGAAGAGGGACAGGCTGAAGCCTGTCCTACATGTCAGCGCAGCGTTTCGTGACGCCGTCCGAATCCGCCGGCGCGGCGCGTTGTCCGCTCGGGCGGATCGACTTCACTGAAATCCTGCGGCACGGCGAACGCCGTCGTTTCGACTTTCGCATCCGCGATCGCTTTCACCGTGAGCTCCTGCGACGCCTCGACCGATTCGCGGCCGCTCATCGTCTGTTTGCGCTTCATGCGAATCGGCAGTCCGGTCACGCTCGCGAGCGCGTCTTCGAGCCGATCGTCGCGCACGAAGGTGTGATGAAAGAACGACTGCGCGTTCGTCGGCAGTTTCTCGTCGCTCCAGATGTCGATCGTCTGCCGGCTCTCGAACGCGTCGTCGTCGCTCTTGCGCACGATCTCGATGCGGCGGTAGTGCACGATGCGTCCGTCGATCGTCTCGAAGCCGCGATCTTCGTTCGTGATCTCGGGCTCGCCGAAACTCGGCCGCTGCCCCCGCCCGTATCCGCCGCCCATGCCACCGCGCCCTCCGCGTCCCCCGAATCCACCACCCATGCCGCCACGCCCGCCGAATCCGCCGCGTCCACGTCCACCGCCTATGCCGATTCCCGGCTGCACGCGCACGCGCGGCGCGTTGCCGCGCTCCATCTCCATCGGCGCTTCGCTCGCGTCGATCGCGTACCACGTCTTCTGCGCGGGATCGAGCACCTTGACCGAATCCGTGCCGTCGCCGAGGAGGATCGTGCCGGTGCGGAAGCGATCGTTGTTGCTCTTCGTGATCTCGACGCGCGTGTGGCCGGCATCATCGGCAGTGACGTGCGCAGTGATCTCCACATTGCGGCGATTCGTCTTCGTTTTCGTTTCGACGTCGTAGGTGATCGACGCGGAGAGCGGAACGGCCACGAGCAGCGCGAGCGGCAGGAGCTTTTTCATGCGAATCATTCTCCGCGCTTTGCAACGTAAAGCGCTTGTGCGTACGATGACTTTGTGACGGATTCAGAAACATTCGAAGAGCCCGCGCCGATGCACGAGCACGCGCTCAGTCATCTTCGCTACATCCGCGAGGCGATGGAGCGCGCGAGCGCCTTCACATCAATCCCGGGGTGGGGCGGGTTCGCGATCGGCTGCACCGCGCTCGCGACCGCGATCGTGTCGCGGAATCTCGCTCCGCGCGCGTGGCTGATCGCGTGGCTTGCCGAGGCTGCGGTTGCGGCGTTGATTGCGATCGTGACGATGATGCGCAAGGCGCGGCGCGCGGGTGTCGCGTTCACGTCGGCGCCCGCACGGAGATTTTTCATCAGCTACTCCGCACCACTCATCGCCGGCGCAGCGCTCACCTACATCCTCGGACACATCGGCCGTTACGACGTCCTGCCCGCGACGTGGCTGCTGTTGTACGGCACGTCGTTCGTGAGCAGCGGCGCGTACTCGATCCGCGTCGTCCCCGTGATGGGCGTCTGTTTCATGATCCTCGGCATCGTCGCCTGTTTCACGCCGCTCGCGGGCGGCAACGTGCTGCTCGCCGCCGGCTTCGGCGGATTGCACCTCGTGTTCGGACTGATCATCGCAAGGAGTTACGGTGGCTAAACCAGCAAGAAAACCCATCGAAGCACCGGCCGCGCGCCGGCAACCGGTCGAGACGTCGATCCCCGACTTCGACCGCCTCATTCACGAGAAAACGCGCCTCTCAATCGTCAGCGCGCTCGCTGTCAACGCGACGCTCACGTTCAACGAGCTCAAGGCGATTCTCAAGACGACCGACGGCAACGTGAGCGTCCACGCGCGCAAGCTCGAAGAAGCGGGATACGTGACGTGCAAGAAGGGATTCGAAGGACGCGTGCCGCGCACCGAATACGCGCTGACGGCGTCCGGCAAACGTGCGTTCGAGAAGTACATCAATCACATGGAAGCGCTTGTTCGCGCGAACCGGAGGTAGGGTGGGAAGTGTCATTCCGAAACCGCGAAGACGGAGAGGAATCCCCTGCCGAAGCACGACCAGCGCTCCGTCGGCAGGGGATTCCTCGCCGTCTACGCGGCTTCGGAATGACACATTCATTCTTTCGGCGTCCCACCCCGCGCTGATTCAGGCGCGAACGTGGTTCTAGAACGTAGGACATGCTCTCAGCTTGTCCTGCGCGTGCCGCGTGCCAGGGAGTGGCGGGTTGCGACGAACGCACGATTTGCGCGAGGGCGGGCCGCCTGGAGAGGCGGCCCTACGTCGTGGAATGTAGGACATGCTCTCAGCTTGTCCTGCGCGTGCCGCGTGCCAGGGAGTGGCGGACTACGACGAACGCACGATTTCCGCGCGGTCCGTGACGAAGGTGCACAGCGCCGACGCGCTACTTCCCTTGCAATCGCCGCAAAGCCGCCTGTTTGATCACCATGTTCGTTCCGGCGCGGGCGATTGCACGCACGTCGGCGTCAGGCAGCGTCGGGAGGATGCGCAGCGCGAAGGCTTGCGGGGTTTTCGGGTTGTGGATCAGGGCCTGGCGGACTTCGATGCTGGACATCCACTGCGCGGCTTTCATGATGACGTCCGCGATCTGGTAGGTGAGGAACGACGACTTCGCCATGCGCGCGACTTCCTCGACGGTGATGCGCGGGTTGCGCAACAGGGACAACAACACGCGCGGGTCGTTGTCCTGCAGGAGGAGCGCGCGCTCCGAGCGTTCCGCTTTCACCGCGAGCAGCAGTTTTTCCATTTGGGAGAGCGCGCGGATGCGATCCCAGGTGTTTTGATTTTTGTCTTGCGCCAGCAGTCGCTGGAGAATCTCGTCTCCGTTTTCGTTGACTGCGAGTGCGATTCCATCCGGCAGTGCTGCGACGACGGTTGCGCGAATGTTCGTTTCGGCGCCCGATGGACCGCGAAGCGTGACGGCGAGCGTCGTGTGGAGCGCGACGCTCTCGGTGGTCACGAGACGCAACGCACTCTGCGACAAGTTCAGGCGGTGCTCTTCGCGGAGCTCGTCTTCACTCTCGAACTCCGCGAGGAAGGCTGCGGCTGCGGTGCGCTCGACTTTCATCTGCTCATAGCGCCGGCATGAAGGTCGGATCGTTCGTCACGGCGTCGATCACCGATCCGTACGCGGTCACGCGGCCGTCGCCCTCGATCACGCGCACGGTCACGCGCGCGTTGTAGGTGTCGGCGAGGCCGAGTTGTTTGAGCAGCGATCCGAATTGGCGGAATTCGTTGGCGCCGAGGTCGACTTCGATGATCGCGGCGAATTTGGCGTCGGGTGGGACGGCGGTGATCTCGAGCTTCACGGGCTTGCCGGTGACTTCGGCGAGGCCGATGTTCGAGCGGTAACGATCGGTCTCTTCGATCTGCAGGATTTGCAGCGGACGCGAGCCGAGGCCGATCGCTTCGTTCGGGGTGATGCCGGAGATGAACTGGCCGTACGTGCCGTTCGTGGTCTGGTTGTACGTGCGCGCGGTCGTGACGAGTTTCGCGGGGCCGTACGTTTCGACGTGCAGCGCGCCGCCGTCGTTCGAGACGCCGAAGAACGAGGTGAGCGTCGAGTCGAGCTGCAGGACTTTGCCGGCGTCGATGGTCAACTGCTTGACCTTCGGCTCGCCGCCATTTTGCGAATAGAACGAAAGCGTCGCCGCAACCGGAATGGTTTCGGCGTTGTAGATGCGCGTGTCCGTGCGCCAGTTCGCGTTGCCGTTCGAGATGTCGGCGACGCCGGGCACGACCCACTTCTGCGCGCCGGTCTGCGAGATCGTCACGGGCGACACGAGCAGCGGATCGGCGGTCGCGGAATCGAGGACCGATGCGTAGGCAGTGACTTTTCCTTCCGTCGATGTGACCTGCACTTCGACGCGCGCGTCCTTCGTTTCGATGCCGCGTTGTCCGAGGAACGATCCCATCTGCAAATGTTGACCTGCCGTCAGCTCGACGGGGAAGTCGGTGAGTTTCGCACCGTCGTTTCCGAACACGGTCACGAGCAGCGAGGCGGGATTGCCGGAGCCTTCGAGGAGGCCGAGGTTCGTGCGGTACTGCGCGGATTGCGCGACTTGTTGGAGCGTGAGGATCTGTGATTGTCCAACGAAGTTCGCGAATGGAATCGCGGGGATGTATTGGCCGAACGTGCCTTGCGAAGTCACGTTGTACGTGCGCGACGATGCAAACGACAGCAGGTTCGCGATGCCGCTGATCGGCGCGGATGACGTCGAGCTCGACGTCTCGGTGAGCTGACGAATCTCGAGCGAGCCGGTCGCGGCGCGCTCACCGAACCACGAGCGCAACACGTCGTCGAGCGCGATCGTGCGTCCCGGCTCGACGTCGAGCGTGGTCTGCTGGCTGTTGTCGATCTGATCCGCCCCACTCGGCGTGAACGTCACCTGGTATTTCAAAACCTCGGCCGAAGTATTCGCAAGCCGGATATCGCTCTGGAAATGTGAGCTCACGCCGTCCGCGTGCGCGACGGCGGGGATGATCAGCGCGTCGGGCGGCGGCGAGGATTTCGGGACAGGCGTCACCGGCGTGACGAGACTGATCGAGACCGTCGTCGTTTTGCTCGTGGATGCATTCGTCGCGATGCGCGCGCCCGACGGCGTCGAGAAATCGACGACGATGTTCGCGGTGCTCGTGCCGATCGGCAGTCCGCTCGGATTCGCGAACACGTTGAGCGTGATGCCGCCCGCGGGGACGATGCCCGACGACGGCACGATCGTGATCCACGGCTGATTCGACGTCGCGAGGAAATTCTGATTCGCGAGCTCGGGGCCAAGTGGAATTGTGTACGTCGCTGTTTGCGCGGCGCCCGCGGTGAGCGACGCTTCGTTCGTGTTCGGCGGCAGCGTGAAGACGACGGTCGCGCTGCTGTACGGTCCGACGAGCGATGGATTGCAGCGACCGTCGACGCCGCGCACGCGCAGGTAGGTCGCCTTCAGTTCATTGCCGTCGTTCGCGAATTGGAACGCGTAGGTGTTGCCGGTGATCGGGATCAGCGTCGCGTCGGAGAAATCGGCGTGCGACGCGATCTGCAATTGGTACTCGCTCGCGCCGACGTCGGTCCACGTCGCGAGGCCGTTCGCGTCGGGCGAGAGCTGTCCCGGCGCGGAGAGCACGGGCGCTTCGAGCGGCGTGCACGCGGCGGGTCGCGGCTTGACGATGAATTTGGATTCGGTCGAATCGAGCGTGGGGCAGTTCGGTCCGAAGTGCGCGCGCACGAACCAGCGGCCCGCGCCGTTTTGCAACGCGACGTCGTTGATGACGCCGCCGGTCGTCGTGCCGGCGAGCGCGAAGTCGCCGCCGCCGTGCGCGATGAGGAGCTCGAGCTTCGTTGCGCCGATCGGCGGCGTGAACGTGAACGTCGCGGGCGAGATGACTTCGTTGTTCTCGAGTGGCGCAACGAGCAGCGGGCGCGTGTGCGTCGCGCACTCGATCGTCGCGTTGTAGCGGAAGCGGACGATCTCCGAATCGCGCGACGGGCAACCGGTCACGATCGCGCGCACGAATGCCGCGAGTGCGCCGGCCGGAACTTCGGCCGTGATCGACGTCGTGCTCGTCGTGTCGACCAATGCGAACGCGCCGTCATTCAGCGAGAGCCACAGCTCATACGCGACGGCGCCCGGTACGCTGGCCCATGAGAACGAGACGAGCGCGTTCGTGGTCGTCGAGTTGTTCGCGGGCGAGAGAATCGTGGGGCGCTCGCTGCCGCAATTTTGTGCGGCCGGAATCGTGAAGACGAAGTGCTGCGATTCGGTGAGCGGGCAGCCGGCGAACAGCGCCTGGATCCACCACGTGATGACACCGCTGTTGATCGTCGCGTGCAGCGTCGTGTCGTTCGTCGTGCCGAGAACTGCGGGCGCGCCGCCGTTGATTTGTGCGACCACGCGGTACTCGTCCGCGTTCGGCACACCGTTCCAGATGAAGTCGATCGATGCCGATTGCACGAACGCGTTGTTCGCGGGCGAGACCGGCGTCGCGGTTCCGCGCGTCGTGCATGGATCGGGTGCGGTCGCGTTGAACGCGGAGGATGCGCCGCGCGTGGGCGGACATCCGGCGAAGAGCGCGTCGACGAACCAGGTGATGCGTCCCGGCGGAATCGTCGCGTGCAATGTCGTCGCGCCGTTCGTCGTGCCGATGTCCTGCGGCGCTTCGTCGCCGACCGCGATGAAGACGCGATAGCCGATCGCATTCGCAACGGCGCTCCACGAGAAGTCGACGTTGACGCCGGTCGTTGCGCCCGATTGCGGCGCGATCGTTTGCGGCGCGCCGTGTCCCGCGCAGTTGCTCGATTCGGCGACGGTGAACTCGACGCGCCTTGAAACGAGCGGATTGCACGGATCGGCGAAGCGTGCGACGATCCACCACGTGAGGGGGCCGCTCGGCAGGTTCGCGGTCAGCGTCGTCGCGCTCGTCGTTCCGGCGAGGCCGTTGTCCGTGAAGACGTCGTACTCGATCGCGTCCGCGTTCGACCACGAGAACGTGACCGGCGAATGGATGATCGCGTCATGGGAGGGACTGTTGGGTTGCGGCGGCGTGGAAGGGCAGAGCGGCGGGGGTGCGCCGACGGTCGTCGTCGCGGAGCTCGTGTTGTTCGCGCTGTTCGGATCGTCGATCGATGCACTGACGCTTGCGGTGTTCGTGATCGCGCCGCCTTGCTGCGGTGCGGTCGCGGTGATGATGATCGTCGCGAGCGGGCCGACCGGGACCGACGTCATCTGGCAGAGTACCGAGGATGTGCCGGTGTTGCACGACCAGCCATTGCCGTTCACGGCGATCGCGGTGAGGCCGAACGGGAGATCGTCGGCGACTTGCACAGACGGCGTCGGATCGGGTCCGTTGTTCGTGACGCTCAGCGTGTACGTGATCGTGCCGCCCGGCGCGACGGACGGCGTCGCGCTCTTCACGATCGCCAGGTCGGCTTGCGGAAGCGGCTGGCTGCCGATGGCGACCGTCGTCGAGCCGCTCGTGTTGCACGCGCCGACGGCGACGGAGACGGTGATGGCGATGTTGCCGCTCGCGCCCGCGCTGAACGTGATCGCGCTCGTGCTCTGGCCCGCGGTGATCGTGCCGTTGGTGATCGACCAGTTGTACGCCGCGCCGGCCTGCGCGGGAACGCTGGCGATGTTGCCGGCGGAGCCCGCGTCGACGTTGCCGGGCGCGGAGATCGTGGCGTCGGGATTGTTGAGCAGCGTGACGCTGTGCGAGTCGATCGCGCTGCAGCCGCTCGCGTTCGTGACCTGCACGCTGTAGATCGAGCTCGGCGCGGTCTGCGTGACGGCGATCGACTGCGTCGTCGCGCCGGTGCTCCAGAGGTAGCTCGCGAATCCTGCGCCCGCATCGAGCACGAACGACGTGTTCGGACAGACCTGCGTCGGGCCGGTGATGTTCGGCGCCGGTGTCGCGGCGATCGGAATCGTGGCATTGCCGTTCGCGGTGCACGAGCCGAAGGCGACGGTCACGTTGATCACGACGTTGCCCGATGCATTCGCGGTGAAGTTGATCGACGGCGTGCCCTGTCCCGAGTTGATCGTGCCGTTCGTGACGGACCAGTTGTAGCTCGCGCCGGGTTGCGACGGGACGGATGCGTTCGCACTCGCGTTCGCGCAGATCGTCGACGGCGCTGTGAGCGTGGCGTTTGGCGTCGGATTCACGGTGACGGTCGTCGCCGCGGACGTCGTCGTGCAGCCGCTCGCGTTCGTGACGTCGACGGTGAACGTGCCGGATGCATTCACGGTGATCGACTGCGTGGTGGCGCCGTTCGACCAGAGCCACGATGTGCCTGCGCTCGCGGTGAGCGTGACGTTGCCGCCTGCGCAGAACGTGGTTGGTCCGCCCGGCGTGATCGTCGCGGCCGGATTCGGATTCACAGTGACCGTCGTCGGCGCGGACGTCGCGCTGCACGTTCCGTTCGAGACGTCGACGGTGAAGGTGCCGGACGCGCTGACGGTGATCGCTTGCGTCGTTGCGCCGTTCGACCAGAGCCACGACGCGCCTGCGCTTGCGGTGAGCGTGACGCTGCCGCCTGCGCAGAATGTGGTCGGTCCGCTCGGCGTGATCGTCGC
>DATKFO010000563.1:0-5628 GCA_035544355.1 Thermoanaerobaculia bacterium | reverse complement strand
CACGGTGACCTGGACGACGTTCCCCGAAGGATCGATGAGCGTACGCAGCAGCACCGTTCCTTGCTCTCTCTTCGCAAGTGCCTCCTCCGGATATCCGGGCTCGACTCTGTTTCGAATCTTCGGGTAGGAGCTCGATTCGTGGAGGAACACCGTTTGCCCGAGAGCGGTCTGCACGTATTCGCGCGCCGGCTTCGCCACGCCGTCCGGCGACGGCGCAACCGAAGACGACTGCAGCACGCAGCCCGCGATCGTCAGTGCCAGGACACGTGCACTCACGCGCTTCATGCGATCCATAACGCCTCGCAATGCATTATGCATCCCGAACGTGGCACTCGCCGCATGAGCACTCCCGAGGCGAAAAGCCGCGATCGTGCTGCGTCACGTTCTTCATCGCGCACGCATCTGTATTCCGCCGCCGTGTTCGACAGATCGCGGCGAACCGCGTAGACTGCAAGCCGTTGAGGAACTCCCCTCATCCTTCAGCGCGTTCGAACTAAGTCGGATGCTCTGGACCTCACCTCTCTTAGCTAACCTCGCAACAGGCAAGGTCCATCGACCGAAGGAGTCTCCCGTGAAACTCTATGTAGGAAATCTATCTCGCGACATCAGCGACGCGCAGCTCGCCGATCTCGTCGCGCCGTACGGCAAGCCGCAGTCATCTGAAGTCGTGCGCGATCGCATCACCGGTGAATCGAAGGGATTCGCGTTCGTCGAAATGGCGAGCGACGACGAAGCGCGCGCGACCATCACCGCGCTCGACGGCAAGGAGATCAACGGCCGCACGCTGAAGGTCAACGAAGCGCGTCCGCGCAATGACGCCGGGCGAAGGCCGGGTGCGCAATGACCGCGACGAAAGCGAAGTCCCTCAAAACTCCGAAGACCCTGACGCCTCGCGCGGTCCGCAAGGCCGTGACCGAGAGCAATCTCCGCAAGACCGCGGCGCGCGTGCTCACCTCGCGTCTCGTCTCCACCGAGATCCAGTACCTGCAGCGCACGCTCGGAAATTCAGCGACGCAGCAGGAGCTCGACGACAAGGTCCTCGCGGTGCGCAGCATGCCGTGGTCGAGCATCGTGTTACCCGATTGACCGGAGACGACGAATGACCCTGAACGGGATGCTTCTCCTCCTCGCGACCTTCGCCGTCGCCGCGTTCGCGTGGTGGCTGCGAAGCAAGCGTGCGAACGATCACTTCGAAGGCATCATGTCGCGCCATCGGCCGACGGCAAAGATCTGCTCGCGCGCCGAGCTCGTCGACGGACGCAATCACATCTCCGTGGCGCTGACGCTCGAGCCGTGGCACATCTTCTACGAGAATCTCGACCTCGAAGCAGCGGTCGAGCTCGAGCGCATCGATGAAGTGGAGTACGCATCCGATCTCATCACCGGCGGCATCGCCGACGGCGCGGTGCTGCGCCTCCGCAGCCACGGCCGCGCGCTCGAGTTCATCCTCGACATGGCCTCGGCCGAAAAATGGTCGAAGCTCCTGCCACCGCATCGCATCAACGAGCCGGGACGGGTCCACGCCGTATGACGTCGGCAACGCAACTCCTCGATCATCTCCGTACGGCCGCGGTTCGCTTTCGCGATCGCGGTCGCAAACTCAATGAAGGCGCCGATCGCGTGCTGCGCAAGCTCGAGAGCGTGCGCACCGTCGAAGGCATGCGCCGCGCGTACTACCGCAACGGCGGCGCCGTCGTGATGTGGGACCTCGTATCGGACGAAGAGCTGTCGCGCCGCGGCTTCGAGCAGACGCGCCATCATGCGTGCCGCATCTTCACGGACGATCTCGTGAAGAACGACCGCGTGACCTGCTGGATCAGCGATGCCGAGCCGACGGACGAGCTGTGGATCGGAGAGGCTCTCGCACCGTGAAGACGATGTCGGACGTCTCGTCCGGCTCTTCCTCGAGTCCCTGCAGACTCTCCAGCAACTCTTCGAACTCCGCGTAATCACTGCCGATCGGTTTCTCGTTGATCTTGTGCACGACGATTTCATGTCGTGCAGCAAGGTCAAACAGCGCGCCATCAGCGAAATTGATGAAAACGCGCGCGTTGTGCGAAATCCGGCGCGCAAAGTGTGATCCCGATTCCGCACACGCGTCCAAAATTCGCGTAGGCTGATTCGCCATGCAGCGCGGCGCGTTTGAATTCGTCGGCCCAGTCGCGGCGACCGGCTTCGTGCTCAGTCTCGTCACGCACGTCGCGGTGATGCAGGGCCACGAAGGCCCGTTCGGCCGTTACGTCTTCCTGCTCTACCTCGGCTCGTTCCTCGTCTGGATTCCGCTGTGGAGCTCGCAGCCATACCCGCGCGCAGCCCTCAAATGCATTCCTCCGTGGCTGCACACCCTGAATCTCGCGCTCTTCGTGTATGAGATCGTCAATCTCGCCGTCGCGCACCATCAGAAACCGCGCATGCTCTCGGCGATCGCGATGGAGTTCTACGCCCTGGCGTTCACGGCATCTTATGGATTGCGGAGAATGAGCGCGCATGACACGACTTCGCCCGAGTGAGCTCGCTTGATGTCCGGCCATCGCGAGTTTCTCGACGACGACGTGCGCATGGCGCGCTATCGCGAAGCGATCGAACAACTCGTCACGCCGAACGACATCGTCCTCGACCTCGGCAGCGGCACCGGCATCCTCGCGTTCCTCGCGTGCGCGGCCGGCGCGCGCAAGGTCTACGCGATCGAACAACAGCACATCGCCGATCTCGCCGCCTTTCTCACCCGCCACCTCGGCATGAGCGATCGCATCACGATCCTCCACGACAAATCATTCGATCTCGAGCTCCCCGAGCGCGCGAACGTCCTCGTCACCGAAACCATGGGCACCTTCGGCCTCGACGAAGGAATCCTCGGCAGCATCATCGACGCACGCAAACGACTGCTCACACCCGACGCGAAAATCATTCCGCAGCGACTCACGCTGTCACTCATTCCGGTCGACGCACCGAAGTTGTTCGCGCGCTACGTCGATTGGTGGAAACAACCGCGACTCGGCTTCGACCTCGCGCCGGTGCATGTCTTCGCGTCGAACACGATGTACGTGACCGACGTCGACGCGAGCACCTACCTCGCCACGCCCGCCGACATCCTCTCTCTCGATCTCGCGACGATCGACGATGCAAACGTAATCGGCGAAACCACATTCATCACGACTCGCGCCGGCACGCTCCACGGCTTCGCCGGATGGTTCACCGCAACACTCGCACCGAACCTGACGCTCTCGAACGCAGAGCCACGCGCGACCCATTGGCACCAGGCGTTCTTCCCGTTGCAGGAGGCGGTCGCGGTCGCCGAAGGAACGACGATCAACGTCGCGCTCGAATCGCGCGACGGTGCGGCGTGGCGGTGGCGGGGGACGGTCGGTGGGGAGGCGTTCGATCAGACGACGTACCTCGCGAATCCGCCGTGCGTGCGTGGTACGGTTCCTCCCGAACCTAGCACGCCGTAGTTCGGCCCACGACATGATCAAGGACCTTAACTACGCCGATGAACTGTCTCCGTCAAACCGACTACGGAGCAAAGGCCACTGGTTGCTTTCTCACGCTCTCATGTCGACTGGTGGAGAGAGAAGGTCCATGTTCCGCCGACCGTCCACCTGTATCGTCGCGCTGATTCTTGAATGATAGCGGCTTGATCTATCTCTAAGGATTCATCGGGGACTTCGTCAAGAGTATTTGTCGTGGGTGAAAACGCCAGCAGCGCAACAAACTTACCGCCTTGCAGGGTTGCGCACTTCGCCTTGGCTGCCGCCTCGCCTCTTCTTTTTATTTCGGCTGCGGTCTCACGAATAGTGTCTCTTGAGATACGCCGCGACGCCAGCTCAGCATAAACATCGCAAATCTTAACAGAGCAGACGCCAATGATCGACTTGATTTCGACAACGCCGTCTATGAGTGTTGCTTCGAGGCGCGCACCAACTTTCTCCTTATCTTCACCACGCCTTCTGAACGGCAGCCAGTCAAACAGACTGTCAAGCTTCAACCACTCATCGAGACTCGCCTGCTCAACAAGCAAGCGTTGCTTATTTATTCTAAAAAACGCCCGTCGCCAACGTTTGGCCATCGCACGTGCGTGCAACCACGCTACAGTGCTTAAAAGTGCAATTACCCCCCAAAATACGATTTCCATTTGGAGCTGTGGAATCACATTAACGCCATATGTTGTGCCAATATCACGAGTCTTGAAATCCGTAAACACTAGCCATGCATACACAACAACAGGCAGAAAAAACGTCAAACCGAAATGTCGAAGAGGATCTCGAAGACGCCAGCGGGCCAACGTCGGAGGCGAACTTACGACCTGATTCATAGCCAATGAATGATACAGAAGGTTTGCGCGACTTTGCCCATCTAGATAGGGCTCACCGTCTGCTGTGTAAACTTTCCTAACCTTATAAAGTGCTAAATAAAGATTTTCATGCTCACGGATCACACACAGCACAAAAACGATCATGACAAGAATCAAAGCGATGCCACCTAGAATTCCGAGATCGTTGGCGTCAATCGACACACCTGGGATTGGAGACTCCGTCAGGATCGATCGAGCTGTAAATTGTCGTATATACTCGTCGCGCATCGCGAGCAATCGATCGTCTTGAGACGCAAGTGTCTCAACTGCCGATGGTTGCTCCGGCACTTTGGACTCTGTTTTTGATTGTGGAAACCAGAAATGTAAGCGTCGATCAGGCCAATGTCCGGGCTGAGTGTTGTAGTTGGTGATAAAAATAAGAATAGTCGCAACTATGACAACATAAAAAGCGACCCGGGCACGGTCGGAGGATGCTCTAAAGGCCGCCACATAGTCGGAAAGGTCATCCAGGTTTGTTGCTTTCTCGCTGCTGTTCTCGTCTGCCATCAACTACTCCTCACCGAGGAGGAGCAGCTGACTAAGGCGTCCCTACCACCACAGCTGGAAACAGGTTTCACAATTTACAACTTAGTTACAAGGCAGCGGGAGCTTCTGCCATTGGGGCTATATTAGTTCGACTTTGTCAGATTCAAGCAGGCGTAGAGGGTTTAAAATAGCCAGCCAGGAATGACGATGGGCCACGGCCCGCCACGAACGTAAATCGAAAGGGAGGATTGCCAATGCCAAGCGCTCGCTACGAGCGATAAGTCGTAGGCTAGGCTCCTATACGCGTCGTTTCGATCGTTTCTTCATGACCAAGACTCGCCCGTCGATCTCGACGGCCCGGAAGTATCTGCGCGGTCTCCTTCAGACCGAGCGACGGAATATGGAACGGATGGAGCAGGCGGTTCCGGACACGAACGAGCAGGCCCTCCAGCATTTCATTTCCAACTCTCGATGGGATGCCGAGGCCGTGATGCGGCAGGTGGCCCAAGGTGCTGATGCTTTGCTCGGCGGGCACCACGACACGCTGTTGGTCATTGACGAAAGCGGGATCCCGAAGAAGGGAAAGCATTCGGCAGGTGTGGCGCGCCAGTACTGCGGACAACTCGGTAAGGTGGAGAACTGCCAGGTCGGCGTGTATGGCGCACTTGCGCACCGCGACAAGGTGACCCTGACCGATGCCCGCCTATTCGTTCCGGGGGAGTGGACGAATGATCCGGAGCGGTGCCGGCGAGCGGGGATTCCCGAGGCGGTCTGGAAAACGCCACAGACGA
>DATKFO010000562.1:0-4692 GCA_035544355.1 Thermoanaerobaculia bacterium | reverse complement strand
TCAGCGGCAACATGCGCGCGAGCCGCTCCGCCTCGGGGAGATTTTTCTTCTTCACCGCGATGCGCACGAGCAGCGCGCGCGCTTTGTCGGGGCTGCCGCTGAGCGCCGCTTCCGCCGCTTTTTCCGCGTCTGCGACGTCGTCGCTCTGCAGATACACGTTGCCGAGCATCACGGCGACGTCCGCGGGGAACACGCCCGCACCACCGATTGCTGCGCGATACGCCGCGATCGCATCCTGCGCGTGCCCGAGATCGACGTATGCCTCGGCGAGCTTCAGCCACACATCGACGAGCCGCGGATTCTTCTCGACGATCGCACGCAATCGCGGGATCGCTTCTTCGTATCGCTGCTGATTTGCGAGCTCGAACGCCTGCTGGATCTCGTCGAGCACGGCAACGTTGTCGACGGGATTCGGCAGCGTGCGCGGATCGGGACGATTGCGCACGGAGCCGACGTATCCGAGGGATGCGAGGCGCGCTGCGTCTTCATCGCTGATCGGCGCGGGCGCCGCAATCGCACTCGGAAACTTCGCGAGCTCTTCGCGCATCGCCGAAGCCGTGCGCCGCTCGTTCGCGATGATGTTGTTCTTCTCGTACCCGTCGTTCGAGAGGTCGTACAGCTCCGGCTTCGGCGAGTCGATGTAATGGAAGCGTGTGTTGATGAGTGAGCGCAGATCGCTCCAGCCGAGTTGCACGTACGGGTAGATCGTTTCGCCGTAGATGTTGCGCGACTCCGGCAGCGCGAAAAGATTCGCAGCATGCGGCGCCGTCATTTTGACATCGAGCATCGACGCGATCGTCGGCGCGATGTCCGCGAGCGACGCAGGTGCAGCGACGCGCTCCGGATGTTTCGCACCGCGCGGCAATTTCACGATCAGCGGCACATGCATGGCCTCGGTATACAGCAGGATCGAATGCTGCTGCTCGCCGTGATCGCCGAGGCCTTCGCCGTGATCCGACGTGACGACGATGATCGCTTTGTCGTAGACGCCGCTCTTTTTCAAACGCTCGAGAAACTCGCCGACGATCGCGTCCGCCTTCACGATCTCGCCGTCGTACGACGGCTCGTACGGCACGTGCGGCTCGTAGAGATGCAGGAAAAAGAAGAACGGCTTCGTGCCGGCGTCGCTGATCCACTTCGATGCGAGCGCCGCGGTCGTCGCGCCGCTGCGCTGATAGTCGGAGAACGCAGCGCCCGGGCGCGGATCGACGGAGTCTTCGTACCAATCGAACGCATTGCGCAATCCGGTTTCGCCGCGCAGCACGTAGGACGAAACCGCGGCACCGGTCGCGTAGCCGCGAGTCTTCAGCAGCGCAGGCAGCGATGGCGTTTTCGTTGCGTCGTATGCGTATCCGAGGTTGTTGCGGACGCCGTGCTCGATGGGGAGAAGACCCGTGAGCATCGAGACGTGCGACGGCAACGTCATCGGGCAATGCGACCACGCATTTTCGAACACCGTTCCGTCGTGCGCGAGCGCGTCGAGGTTCGGCGTCTGGATGTTCGCGTAGCCGTAGAGCGGCAGATGATCGGCGCGCAACGTGTCGATCGAGATGAGGATCACGGGCGCATTCGGGAACGAAAGCGGCGTGCTCGACTCGCGATGACACGCGACGAATGCGAGAAAAAGAATGGAGGTCCAGAAAGATCGCCAATTCATTTTGAAACGGGTTACATTCTCGCGCACAAAATCCAAAATCGAGGAGGCGACCCCATGTCTCATCGTCTGATCATCCTCTGTTTTCTTATGGCCCTTCTCACCGCCGGCGCGGCATTCGCTCAAGGAGTCACCGGCACCATCGTCGGCACCATCACCACCGAAGGCAAACCACTCCCCGGCGTTTCCGTCACCGCAACATCCTCCGCACTCCAGGGCTCGCGCACGACCACCAGCGGCGACGCCGGCGGCTTCAATCTCTCAGGACTTCCCCCCGGACCATACGAGCTCACGTTCGAGCTCGAAGGCATGCAGCGCATCATCCGTCACGTGCGCGTCGAGCTCGCACAGACCGCGCGCGCGGATGCCGATCTCAAAGTCAGCGCCGTCTCCGAGTCCGTCACCGTGACCGCGACGTCGCTCAATGTGCTCGAGACGCCGCAGATCTCGACGACGTTCGACGCGAAGACGATCGATCAGCTTCCCGTAAGTCGCACGATCCGCGACACGGTGCTGATCGCGCCGGGCGTCAACGATGCGGGTCCGAACGATCAGATCGTGATCGGCGGCGCGCAGTCGTTCGACAGCCTCTTTCTCGTCAACGGCGTCGTCGTGAACGAGAACCTGCGCGGGCAGCCGCAGAACCTCTTCATCGAAGACGCGATTCAGGAAACGACCGTTCTTCGCGGCGGCGCAGTGTCCGCCGAATACGGCCGATTCACCGGCGGCGTCGTCACGACGCTGACGAAATCGGGCGGCAACGAATTCTCCGGCACCGTGCGTGACACGATCACGAACAACGATTGGACCGGCAAGACGCCCTTCGTCGGCGAGGCCGATCACATCGACGAGGTCAATCACACGTGGGAAGGAACACTCGGCGGACGCGTCATCCGCGATCGCCTGTGGTTCTTCGTCGCGGGTCGCCGCGAGAACACCAGCACCGAAAATCAGACGCGCGTCACGCTCCTTCCGTACGAAGAAGGGCGCGAGCAGAAACGCTACGAAGTGAAGGCGACCGGACAGGTCACCACGAAACACAATCTCGTGTTCTCGTACATCAACTCGAAGCTCGACCGCACCGGCGTGATCTCGGGAACGATCGTCGATCTCGCGAGCGTGACGACGCGGACCGAGCCGAACTCGCTGTTCTCGCTCCATTACAGCGGCGTGCTCTCCAACAATCTCCTCGGCGAAGCGCAATTCAGCCGCATGAATTTCTCCTTCACGCAGGGCGCGGAAACGCGCGACCTCGTTCAGGGCACGCTGCTGCTCGACGCCGCGACGGGACGCCGCGGCTGGTCGCCGACGTTCTGCGGCCACGTCTGTCCGCCGAAAGAGCGCGACAACAAGTCGTATCAGCTCAAGACGTCGTACTTCCTCTCGACGCACAGCCTCGGCGATCACAGCATCATCGGCGGCTACGAGGATTTCCATCAGCTGCGCAACGAGAACAATTACCAGTCGGGCAGCGACTTCCGCATTCACGGCAACTTCTTCTTCAATGGAACGCAGTTGCTGTTCGGCGTCGACAATGACGCGAGCGAGATCGAGTACGACCCCGTGCCCGCGCTCAGCCACACGTCCGACTTCGCGGTGAAATCGCTCTTCGTCAACGACAAGCTCGATCTCAACGACCGCTGGAGCTTCAACATCGGCATCCGCTACGACAAGGCGTACGGCAGCGATCAGGAAGGCAAGACCACCGTCGACGACTCCGCGTTCAGCCCGCGTTTGTCCGCGACGTACGACATCGCAGGCAAAGGCAAACATCGCCTGACCGCGAGCTACAGTCGCTATGTTTCGAAGGTCGATCAGGGACCTGCAGATTTGACTGCGGCCGCGGGTCGTTACGCGTCGTATTACTGGGATTACAAAGGACCGATCTACAACGCGAAAGGCACACCGATCGCGCAGATGCTTCCCGTCGAGGAAGTCATCAAGAAGGTCTTCGACTGGTTCAACTCCGTCGGCGGCACGAAGAACACGACGTTCCTCACGTCGACGCACGTACCGGGCGTGACCACGAAGTTCGAGGGTTCGCTGAAGGCTCCGTCGATGGATGAAGTCGCACTCGGCTACGGATTCACGATCGGCACGAGCGGCTACCTGCGCGCCGATGCGATGCATCGCGACTGGAAGGATTTCTACGTCACGCGCCGCACACTCGCGACCGGAAAAGCTGCCGATGCGAACGGCACGATCGTCGACATCGGCATCATCGAGAACTCGAGTGAGAACCTCGAACGCAAGTACAACGCGCTGCAACTCGAAGGAACGTATCGCCTGTTCGACATCTTCAACGTCGGCGGCAACTACACCTGGTCGAAGTTGCGCGGCAACGTCGAAGGCGAGGCGCCGAGCTTCGCGACGACGCTGACCGATTCCAACAACTATCCCGAGTACACCACCTTCGCGAATTACGCCCCCGTCGGCTACCTCGGCGCCGACATGCGCCACCGAGCCAACATCTGGGTCGACTACGGGAAAGACCTGCCGTTCGGCGACATCAACGTTTCGCTGCTGCAGCGTTATCACTCGGCCTCGCCATACTCGGCCGTGACGACGATCGACGTGCGGCAATCGACCACGCTTCCGAACGGCATCGCGAACCCCGGCTATCAACGCCCGCCGACGTCAGTGACGTACTTTTTCAGTGAGCGCGGTCAATATCGCGTCGACGACGTCTTCTCCACCGACCTCGCGCTCCGCTACAACTTCCCGCTCGTGATGAAGAAAGTCGGCGTCACGCTGATGATGGACATCCTCAACGCACTCGACAACGACGCCATCGAGGACCCCGACTTCATCACCACAACCGTCCGCACCCGCCGCAACGGCGCAACCTTCCCGGACGGCAAGAGCGCGAAAGCGTTCAACCCCTACACCGAGACACCGGTCGAAGGAACACACTTCGAAAAAGACGCCGCGTTCGGCAAGCCGACGAGTCCCGACGCGTACCAAGCGCCGCGCTCGTACCGCTTCGCGATCCGGCTGCGGTTCTAGTTTTTAGGAGTGCGGCGGCAAAGCCGCCGCTT
>DATKFO010000561.1:0-2741 GCA_035544355.1 Thermoanaerobaculia bacterium | reverse complement strand
CCGGTGCGGGCGGGAGGGAGGGGGGTGAGAAGCGCAACCGTTGGCCGTTGGCCGTTAGCCGTTGGCCGAGGATTGGTGTCACGGCTGACGGCCAACGGCAAACGGCCAACGGAGCTCATTCCGCGCTCGTCCGCGCGCGTTGCGCGAGGTAGGCCTCGACGAAGCCGTCGAGGTCTCCGTCGAGGATGCGCGAGGGATCGCCGACTTCGTAGTTCGTGCGCAGGTCTTTCACGAGCTGGTACGGCTGCAGGACGTACGAGCGGATCTGTGAGCCGAAGCCGATCTCTTTTTTCTCGCCTTCGATGGTCTTGACCTCTTCCTTCCGCTTGTCGATCTCGAGCTGGTAGAGCCGTGCGCGGAGGAGTTTCATCGCCACGTCGCGATTCTTGTGCTGGCTGCGCTCGTTCTGGCAGGTGACGACGATGCCGGTCGGCAGGTGCGTGATGCGCACGGCGGAGTCGGTGACGTTGACGTGCTGTCCGCCTGCGCCCGAGGAGCGGTACGTGTCGACGCGCAGATCCTTGTCGTTGATCTCGACTTCGATCGTGTCGTCGATGTCGGGAAAGATGTGCACCGATGCGAACGACGTGTGTCTGCGCTTCGCCGCGTCGAACGGCGAGATGCGCACGAGGCGATGCACGCCGTGCTCGGCTTTCAGGTAGCCGTATGCGAATTCGCCGCGCACCATCAGCGTCGCGCTCTTGAGTCCCGCTTCTTCGCCGCCCTGGTATTCGAGCATCTCGCTCGACCAGCCTTTGCGCTCGGTGTAGCGCAGGTACATACGCAGCAGCATCTCGGCCCAGTCCTGCGACTCGGTGCCGCCGGCGCCGGGATGGATCGAGACGATGGCATCGCGCGTGTCGTGCTCGCCCGACAGTTTCATCGTGAGCTCGATGCCATTCACTTCGCGCTCGAGCTGCTCGACGATCGTGTCGATGTCGCCTTCGACGTTTTCGCCCTCGCGCTGCAATTCGACGAGGACGTCGAGCTCTTCGGATTTCGTGTCGATCGATTCGCCGGATGCGATGCGCTTCTCGAGCAGAGAGCGCCGCCGGCCTACGTCCTGCGCCTTGGCGGGGTTGTCCCAGAAACCGGGCGCGGACATCTCGCGCTCGATCTCGCCCAACGCTCTTCGTGCGGTAGCGAGGTCAAAGATAGCTCCGCACGGATCGGAGTCGTTCGCGGAGGTCGTCGATGCGGGTGATGGTTTCGTCTTTCATGTCTGGGTGCGTTTTATCAGCGCGAGCACCACGCACGCAATCGCGAGCCACGCGAACCAGTCGCCGAATCGCACGTACGGCGTCGTTCCGCTGCGTGGTTGAAAGTGCGCGAAGACGATTCCCTGACGCCCCATCGGCAACTTTTCGAGCACCCGGCCGCTCGGATCGATGACCGCCGAAATGCCGGTCGTTCCTGCGCGCAGGAGCCAGCGATCGTCTTCGATCGCGCGCAAGCGCGCCTGCGCGAGATGTTGTTCCGGCGCGGAGGTGCCGTCGTACCAAGCGTCGTTCGTGATGGTCACGAGCACGTCGGCGCCGTTGCGCACCTGCGCGCGCGTGATCTGCGGGTAGACGATCTCGTAACAGATCGCTGGACCGTAGCGATGTTTGCCCGCGAGCGGGTGATCGTTCGTGCCGAACTCGAACTCCCCCACCGCGTGCACGAGCCTGCGCGCGAAGAAGAGCATCTTGCGCAGCGGCACGTACTCACCGAACGGCACGAGACGGATCTTGTCGTAGTGCCCGATCGTCTTCCCGCCGCTCGCCAGAAAAGCCGCATTCCAGATCCGGCTCGGATTCGCAGGATCCTCGGCGATGGATCCGAGGATGATGTCGGCGTTGCGCGTGCGCGAGATCTCTTCGATCGCGTTGCGATAGACATCCGTCGTCGCGTACGACAGCGGCACCGTCGACTCGGGCCAGATCACGATCGATGCGCCGCGATCGAGCGCGACGTCCGTCATGTCCGTCATGCGCTGATAGATCTGAACGACGTTCTCCGCGTTCCAGCGCATCTCCTGCGAGATGTTCGGCTGCAGCAGCGCGGCGGTCGTCGACGGCAATCCGTTCGGGCGCACGACGAGCTTCGATGCGACGAGCCCCGTCGCCCACCAGACGAAGAGCAGCACTGCGAGTCCGCCGACGACGAGGATGCGATCGATTCCTTTCGGACGCTGCGTGATCCACCACGCGATCACGACCGAGGGAATGAGGATCAGCACGCCGGCGAAGTACGGACCGGCGAAGCGATCGATCTGGATCAGCGGCGTGTAATCGATGATCGAGGCGGCGATGAGATTCCACGGAAATCCGGTGAAGAGATACGTGCGCGCGTATTCGATCGCCGCCCACGCGAGCGGAACGATGAGCCACTTCGGAAAGCTCGGGCCGAGGCGGAGGCGATGGACGATTGCGGCGAAGATCGCGCCGTAGAGCCCGAGGTAGAGCGCCATCGCGATGAAGATCAGCACGCCGGTGACGTACGGCAGTCCGCCGTAATGCGACATCACGCGCACGACCCACGGCACCATCATCAGCCACGCGATCGTCAGCGAGAGCCATCCGAGGAGGAACGCGTGGCGCGTGCTCTTCGCGCGCACGCTCGCGACGAGCAGCGGGACGAGCGCGATGAAGATGAGGAAGCCGGCGTTGTACGTCGGGAACGCGAGGGCGAAGAGGACACCGGACGTGAGGGCGAGGAGGATGCGAGCCATTCGATTGGTGGCTAGGGACTAGTGACTG
>DATKFO010000560.1:0-6269 GCA_035544355.1 Thermoanaerobaculia bacterium | reverse complement strand
CCTCCTCGGCAAGGGCACGACCGGCCGCGCATTCGCCGGCCTCGACACGATGTGGCTCTCCGGCTCGAACGCGTTCACGCAGCAGTGGCGCACGAGCTATCACTTCAACACCGCCGCCGGCCCCGACGTGTTCTTCGATCTGTTCAGCGCGCAGCTCAACGCGATGCTGCATCCGAACTACACCGACGAAGAGATCCGCCGCGAAGTCCGCAACTTCGGCGTCACCGAAAATCCCGACGGCACGCTGCGCCTCGAAGAGAAGGGCTCCGTCTACAACGAGATGGTGAGCTCGACCACGAATCGCTATCGCGTGCTCTATCGCGCCGCCGATCAACTCGTGTACGGCCCGACGCATCCGCTCTCCGTGAACTCAGGCGGCGAGCCGTCGGGCATCCGCACGATGCAGCCCGCGGACATCCGCAGTTTTCACAAAGCGAACTACTACCTCGGCAACATGGGCACGATCGTCACGTTCCCGAAGAACGTGCCGATCGCCGAGTTGCTCACGCGCGTCGATGCGATTCTCGATCGCGTCGAGCCCGATGGGACAAAGCGCGCCGCGACGATCGCGACGCCGCTCCCCGCTCCGGCCGGCGCCGCGAGCGCAACGATCCGCATCGACGAATATCCGCATCGCAACGAACAGCAGCCGAGCCCTGTGATGTTCATCTGGCCGGCGAACCGGACGCTGGTTCCCGAGGAGCAGTTGCTGCTGGAATTGTTCGGGGACAACTTCTCGAGCGACACCACGACGAACCTTTACAAGCTCTTCGTCGACAGCAAGACGCGCGTGATGGACACGAGCGCGACCGCAGTGTTCTCGCAAATCGATCGCGATCTCGGATCGCCGGTGCGCTTCGCACTCGACAACGTCGCGCCGGTGAACATCACGAACGAGAAGCTCATCGCCATCCGCCAGAAGATCGTCGACGAACTGAATCGCGTCGCGTCGTTCCCCGACGGATCGCCGGAGCTGAAGGAATTCAACACGCGCATGCAGAGCCGCGTCGTCGAGCTCGAGCGCGACCTCGCGAAATTCACGAACACGCCGCCGTCGTTCGGCGCGCGCAACACCGGCTCGTCGTGGATGGATCACCTGCTGCTGCTCGAGAAGACGCCCGACTTCCGCAAGTCGGTGACGCTCGAGCCGCAGATGGCGTTCGTGCGCAAGCAGATCACGAGCGACAAGAACGTCTGGCGCGACTTCCTGACGAAGTGGAAATTGACAGGCGTCGTGCCGTACGTCTCCGCGGCGAAGCCGAGCCCGTCGATGCTGCAGCGCGAAGAGCAGGAGCGCGTCGCGCGCGCGGCTGCCGAAGCGGCGCGGCTCGCGAAGAGCTACGGCATCGCGGACGAACAGGAAGCGATCAAGCGCTATCGCACCGACTACGACGCGGAGTCGGCGCGCATCGAAGAAGAAGCGAAGAAGATCACGCCGCCGCAATTCGTGAAGACGCCGCCGATGACGCTCGACGATGTTTTGAAGTTCGATTCGCGCAGTGTCGAAGGCGTGCCGCTCGTCGTATCCACGTTCGACAACATGACCAGCGCCACGCTCGGCCTCGGCCTGCGCGTCGACGGCATTCCGCGCGAGCAGCTTCGCTACCTCTCGCTGCTGCCCGCGCTGCTCACACGCGTCGGCGTCATCGAAAACGGCAAGCCGGTTTCGTATGAAGAGATGAGCGAGCGCCTGCGCAATGAGATTCTCAGCCTCGATGCGAATTACTCGACGAATCCGCGCACGGACCGCGTCGAGCTCACCATCCGCGGCGCAGGCCTCGGCGCGAAGGAATTCGATCGCGCCATCGACTGGATGTCGCTCGTGCTCTATCACCCCGACTGGCGCGCCGAGAACCTCGCGCGCATCCGCGACGTCGTCGATCAGGCCGTCAGCAACTTCCGCAACACGATGCAGGGACCGGAAGAAGCGTGGGTGCAGAATCCGGCGAACTCGTATCGGATGCAGTCCGATCCCGCGTATCTCGCGGCCGATTCGTTCCTCACGCGCGCGCACAACGCGCTGCGCTTGCGCTGGCTGCTGCGCGAAGCGGCGGATGCGGATCGCGATGCGCTGAATGCGTTCTTCACCAAGCTCGCGGCGTCGCCCGATGCGCGCGACGTGAGTGCGCTGTCACCCGCGGCGCAGGCAATCGCGAACGACATGCTCAAAGACCTCGACCTCACGCGCAACGACATCCCGGAGAGCAGCCTCGCCGCCGACTGGTCGTATCTCGTCAACGCCTTGCGCGATGACTTGTTCACGCCGCCCGCGAAAGTGCTCGCCGATCTCGAGAACGTGCGCCGCGCGCTGCTTCGCAACGGGAACGCGCGGATGTATCTCGTCACGAACAGCGAGATGCAGAAATCGTCCGCGCCGAAGATTGCCGCGCTCGTCGCGCCGCTCGAGAAAGCGCCGCACGCACGCGCGGATTACGGCAACACGCGCCACGTCGATGCGCGATTGCTCGCGCGCGATTCATCCGCGACAAAGCCGGTGTACGTCGGCTTGCTCGCGCCGAACATGAAGGGCGGCGTGATCCTGACCTCGACGCCGGGCGTCCACTTCTCCGACTTTGGCGATCGCGAAAAGCAGCTCGATTTCCTCGCGTCGCGTTTGCACGCGGGATACGGCGCGCACGGCATCTTCCTCAAAACGATCGGCGCGGGCCTCGCGTACAGCAACGGCCTGCGCGCAAGCGTGCAGTCGGGACGCATGGGCTACTACGCCGAGCGCACACCCGAAATCCCGCAGACCGTGAAGTTCGTCGTGAACGAGCTCAAGACCGCAGCCCGCGACCCACGCCTCGGCGATTACGCCATCGCGCAGGTCTTCGCAGAAGGCCGCGCAGCATCAACCTACGAAACGCGCGCCGAAGGAATCGCCGCCGACCTCGCCGACAACCAGCCGCCCGATCAAGTCCGCAAATTCCGCCAGTCGATCCTCGAGCTCCGCAAAGACCCCGAGCTCGGCAACAAACTCTTCGATCGCAAAGACGCCGTGTACGGCCGCTTCCTCCCCGGCTACAACGTCAAGGGAGCCGACGTCGCCGACGCCGTCTTCTTCACGATCGGCCCCGACAAACAACAGGACGCCTGGGAGCGCTACGTGAAGGGGGCGGACGGCGCGGACACGAAGCTGTACCGGCTATACCCGCGCGATTTCTGGATGCCGTAGTTTAGGAGTGCGGCGGCAGAGCCGCCGCTTTCCCATTCAAGATATGAGAGCGGTGGCTTTGCCACCGCACTCCTAGAATCACTTCTTCTCGTCGCACGCGCCGAGGTACTTGCCGCTGTACTTCGTGGTCATCTCTTGATCGCCGGCCGTCATCTTCATCCAGCCCGCGAACGAATCTTCGCTGTAGGTGATCTCGCCGTTGCCTTTCATCTTCTGCTTCGGGCAGTCGATCGTCCACGTCACCTTGTTGCCTTCGAACTTGTAGTCGCTCGGCTTGCACTGGCTGGCGCGCCCCTGCGGATCCTTCGGAATCGCGTTCTCGGGGTTCTTCGCATCCTCCTCGGTCACGCAGTGCGTCATCGTGAACGGCGGCATCTTCACCGGCAGATTCGGTGCTTCGATCTGCATCGTCATCTGCCACTTGCCCGCTTTCTGCGGACTGCCTGCGAACACCGTCGTCGCCAGCGCGAGCGCGAGCACAGCCATCAACGTTCTGCGAATCGTCATCGGAACTCTCCTCGTTGGTTTGGTGTCTCAAGTATAAGTGCTGCTACCATCGCGTCAGAGTCCGAATAACTCAGGAGACCTCATGCCGTTCTCTTCCTTGCGCGGGATCGTTACCGCATCTCTTCTCGCGCTTTTTGCACTGCCTCTTTTTGCCGGCGAGCCCGTTTTTGCAGTCGAGCCATGGAGCGGCGCGCCGTTCACCGGCGATCCGAAGGCGATCCTCGCCGCGGCGGAACAGATCCCGGCCGGTGAACAGTCGGTCATCCTGCTGCTCGACGAATCGACGTACTCGTTCGACGACGCCGGCCGCTGCGTGAGCACGCAGCGCATCGTCTATCGCATCGCCGGCGACTCCGCGATCGATTCGTGGGGCACCATCAACGCGCCGTGGGCTCCGTGGTATCAGGAGCGCCCGAAAATCCGCGCGCGTGTGATCACGAAAGACGCGACCGTGCACGAGCTCGACGAGAGCGCCGTCATCGAAGCGCCCGCGCCCGAGGAATCGCTCGACATCTTCAGCGACAACCGCATCATCCGCGCGCCGCTGCCCGCGGTCGCCGTCGGCTCCGTCATCGAGCAGCTGATCACGCACGAACAGAAAAGCACGCTCGCCGACGCCGGCATCAGCGACATCGTCACGTTCGGCAGCTGGGTGCCGGTGCGCAAGACGCGCGTCGTGCTCGACGCGCCTGCGTCGCTCGACGTGAAACTCGTCAACAACACCGCGCCGCACGTCGAGCCGGTGAAGACGACGGCGGACGGCAAGCAGCACATCGTCATCGAAGGCGGTCCGTACGAGCCGATCGAGAACATTGAATGGGGATTGCCGTCGGACATCTCGCCGCTCCCCTACGTCGCGTTCTCCACCGGAAAATCGTGGCAGGACCTCGCGCAGCGCTACTCCGCGATCATCGATCAACAGATCGGCACCGGCGATTCCGTCGAGAAGCTCGCGCGCGAAGCGATCGGCAACACGAAGGATCGCCGCGAAGCGATCACACGCCTCCTTGCCTTCATCCAGAAGCGCGTTCGCTACGCGGGCGTCGAGGTCGGCGAGTCGTCGATCATCCCGCGCACGCCGCAGACCGTGATGACGAATCGCTACGGCGATTGCAAAGACAAAGCGACGCTGCTCGTCGCGCTGCTGCGCGCGGCCGGCTATCCCGCGAACGTTGCGCTCCTCCGCGCAGGCCACGACTTCGACACGATCCACGGCCTCCCCGGCCTCGGCATGTTCAATCACGCGATCGTCGTCTCCGGCGATCTCTGGATCGACCCGACCGATGAATATTCGCGCGCCGGCGATTTGCCGGTGATGGATCAGGGCCGCTTCGCGCTCATCGCGAGCCCGAAGACCACCGACCTCGCCACAACGCCGGTCACCGAGTCGAAGACGAACTACACCGTCGAGACGCGCATCTTCAAAATGGTCGAAGAAGGCAAGGCGACCGTCCTCGAGATCACCGAGCCGAAGGGCGGCGACGAATCGTCAATGCGTCGCTTCTATGTTTCTTCCGATCGCAAGAAATATCGCGAGTCGGTCGAGCAGTACGCGAAGGGCTACTACAGCGCGAAGGCGCTCAAGAACCTCGACGCCAGCGACGCGCACGATCTCGCGAAACCATTCCGCCTCGAGCTCGAGATCAGCGAAGCAGGTCGTGGCATCGCGATGGATGGCGAAGCTGCAGTCGCGATTCCGATCGGCGGCGTCGCCGACAACATGCCGTGGATCCTGCGCCGCCCGCGCACCGACAAAGACGACGACGAGGAGAAGAAAAAGAAAGACCTCCGCGTGCACGACTTCGTCATGCCGATGCCGTTCGTGCGCGAGTGGCGCTACCGCATCCTCCCGGCATCGGGATTCGAAACGCGCGCGCTGCCGCAGAACGAAACGAAGGAGCTCGCGAGCGCGACGCTGACGAAAGAGTTCACCAAGGAAAACGACGGCACCGTCGTCGCCACGATCCGCTTCGACAGCGGCAAGAAGCGCCTCACTGCCGACGAATTCGAAGCGCTGCGCAAGGCACTCAAGACGCTCGACGACGAGAAGCCGCTCGTCCTCGGCTTCGACGAGAGCGGCACCGCGAAGCTCAACGCAGGCGACATCGCCGGCGCACTCGCCGAATTCCGCCGGCTCGGCACGCTGCATCCGAAAGAGGGCCGCCACCAGGTCGAGATCGCGAAAGCACTGCTCGGCGGAGGCATGGCCGACGCCGCACGCGAGCAGATCAAGAAAGCGATCGCGCTCGAGCCGACGTACGCCGGCGCGTACCGCATGCAGGGCCTGATCCTCGAGCACGATCTCTTCGGACGCCGCTTCCGCAAAGGCTGCGACCTCCCCGGCGCGATCGCCGCGTTCCGCAAAGCGAAGGAGCTCGATTCGAAAGACGTTCCGATTCGCGCCGAGCTCGCGAAGCTCCTCGAGTACGGCGACGACGGATTGCTCTTCGGCCACGGCGCCGATCTCACCGGCGCCATCGCCGAATATCACGCGCTCATCGACGATCTCGAGGAAGACAGCTTCGAAGGCGAGCTGCTGCTCGCACTCGCGCATTCACGCCGCTTCGACGATCTGAAAACCGCAGCC
>DATKFO010000559.1:0-5793 GCA_035544355.1 Thermoanaerobaculia bacterium | reverse complement strand
TGTACCGCCACCTGCCCGAAAAAGACGGCGTGCTCGCGTGCCTTCTCGTCGCGGAGATGGTCGCACGCACCGGCAAACGCATCCCGCAGCTCATCGACGAGATGCACGAGGAGTTCGGCTACTTCTACAGCAAGCGCGCCGATCTGAAGCTCACGCCGCAGCTCAAGGAATCGCTCGCGTCGAAGCTCGCGAATCCGCCGGAACAGATCGACGGCCTGAAAGTGAAAGACGTCAACACGACCGACGGCGTGAAGCTGATCTTCAACGATCAGACATGGCTGCTGTTCCGCTTGTCGGGCACCGAGCCCGTTGCTCGCGTTTATGCCGAGGCTTGCAGCCCGAAGGATTTGAAGAGCGTGCTCGACTCGGGGAAAAAGTTCGTCGCGGTATGAAATACCCCTTCGAGAAACACTTCCTCGTCTGCATCGGCGGACGCTGCAACAACGAAGAGCGCGGCATCGAGCGCGGAGAATTCATTCGCGCGGAGCTCAAGGATCTCAACAAAAAACTCGGGCGCAAGCCGACGGTGCGCGTGTGCAGCGTGTCGTGTCTCGACCTCTGCGATCACGGGCCGAACATGATCGTCGAGCCGGGCGGCACGGTGTACTCCCATCTGACGCGCGAGCTCGCGCGTAGCGTGTACGAGGGCGAGATGGGCGACGGTCCGCGCCGCGACGATCTCGAATTGAGCGAAGCCGAATTCCTGGAGAAGAAGAAGCCATGAAGCGACTGACGATCGTCGTGGCACTCGCGATCGCACTGCCGGCGAGCGCGCAGTATCTGCACCTGAATCGCGTGTACGCGACGGGCGGCAAGAGCCTGACGACGCGCTTCGGACAGTCGGACATGCAGGGCTTCGACATCGAGTACGCGCACGCGTTCTCGCCGCGCATGGAGATCGGCTTCACATTCGCGCCGATGAGTCTGAAGCAGCCGAAGATTCTGTACGGCGACGTGTACGGCGGCGGCGATGAATCGCTGCTCGCGATGTCATCGTCGATGTTCGCACGCTACATCTTCAACGCGGACTCGCAGCGAGTGCGGCCGTACGTCGAGTTGTCGACGGGACCGATGTGGTCGCAGAAGCGCGTGCCCGCATCGACGTCGCACTTCAACTTCATCAGCCAGGCCGGCGCCGGCGTCACGCTCTTCCCCGACCGCCGCATCGCAATGATCCTCGGCTGGCGCTTCTCGCACATCTCGAACGCCGGCTACGCGCCGCGGAATCCGGGCTTGAATGTGAACTCGATCGTGATCGGCGCGCAGTTGCGGCGGTAGCTTTGCGTAGAGCCGGGCCGCCTGGAGAGGCGGCCCTACGTAGGACCGCCTCTCAGGCGGTCCGCTCACGCTTCCTCACTCGAACAACGTGTCCACGTACGCCTGCGGATCGAACGGAATCAAATCGTCCGCGCCCTCACCCACCCCGACGAATTTCACCGGAATGTCGAACTGGCGCATGATCGAGAGGATCACTCCACCCTTCGCTGTGCCATCGAGTTTCGTGACGATCATGCCGGTCACTTTCGCCGCTTCGAGAAATGCGGCGGCCTGATTCACGCCGTTCTGTCCTGTCGTGCCGTCGATGACGAGCAGCGTTTCGTGCGGCGCGCCGGGCAGTTCTTTCTCGATCACGCGATGAATTTTCGAGAGCTCCTGCATCAGGTGCGATTTGTTGTGCAGACGGCCGGCGGTATCGATCACGACGACATCGGCCGCGCGTGATTTCGCGGCGGCGACAGCATCGTGCGCAACCGCCGCGGGATCCGATCCCGCTTTGTGCTTGATGAGCGCGACGCCGATGCGATCCGCCCACATTTGCAATTGCTCGATCGCCGCGGCGCGAAAGGTGTCGGCTGCGCCGAGGATCACGTTCTTGCCTTCGCTCTTCCATCGCTGCGCGAGCTTCGCGATCGTGGTCGTCTTGCCGGTGCCGTTGACGCCGACGACGAGGATCACGAACGGCTTCGCACGCGCGATGTCGATGCCTTCGGCAACGCGCCGCGGAATGAGCGCACGCGTTTCCTCGCGCAGCACCTCGGTGAGGCGATCCATCTTCGAGATCTTCTCGCCGCGCACACGCGCTTCGATGCGATCGATGATCGCCATCGTGAGCTCTGCGCCGACGTCCGCGCCGAGGAGACCTTCTTCGAGACCGTCGATCGCGTGCTTGTCGATCGGAAGATCGGGCGTCATCGACTCCTTGACCTTCTCGAGGATCTCGGTGTGGGTCATGAAGAGCCCACGCTTCAGTTTCTGGAAGAATGATTTTTCGGCCATAGGTTTTCGAACCGGCGCACGTCCTCTGCGCTCGCGCGCAGGCTCTACTGTGGGGAGAGATCCGATTCGAGACGATCGACGCGCGCGTGAAGCTCGGCGAACCCGTCTTTCATCTCGACCTCAAGGTGATCGACACGCATCGTCAGGTGATCGACCTTCATTGAAAGACCATCAACCTTCGCATCGAGGACTTCCACCTTCCCATCGAGCGAATCAAAGCGGCCCGTAAGTGCAGCGATGCCATGCGAATTTGCAACTGTCGCTTCGGCAACGATTTGCAGGTCGTAACGAAGTGACTTCGCAACAGTGTCGAAGTCAGTTCGAAGCCCTTCCGCGTTCGACGCGATTTCGCTTCGAAGATCGTCTCGAAGTCTTTCCGCGACATCATCAAAATGCCGCCGCGTCTCCGCCGCGTTGGTTTCGATCAGTGCTTTCAGTTCTTCATCCACGATTCGATCTTACCTCGGCTCACCGCTTCCCGCCGCCGCCCGCGTCGCGTGAGGCGATGGCGCGTTTCACCATCTCCTCGTCGACTGTGATCGCGCCCGCTTCCGCCGGTGCGAATTCGAGCTCGCGGATGACGCGGCGGTAGGTTTCGCGCAATGCGCGGGCGCCAAGGCGGCGCTGGCGGGAGGCGTCCCATGCGATGGCGACCAAGGCGCCCCGCGTGATCTGCAGGTCGATGCCGAAGCGGTGGAAGTAGTCGCGCGAGTTGCGGAAGATGGATCCCTCGGGCTCGACGAAGATGCGCGCGAGATCGGATTCCGCGAGATCGTTCAGCACGACGATCGCTTCGAAACGCGAGATGAATTGCGGCGTCATGCCGTAGCGGAAGAGGTCGTCGTATTTCAGATAGTCGCGCAGATGGAACGGCAGCTCCTCACGCACTTCGCCCGACGCGGAGACGACGACGATCGGCTTCATCGGCGTGACGTCCTGCCCGATCGTTGCGCGGCGCAGCACGTTGTCGTACAGCTCCTCGAACGCGCCGCCGGCGACAAAGAGGATGTGCGATGAGTTCACCGCGAACGTCCACCCCTCGTGCTCGAACTCGATGTTCTCGTTCTCCATCAGCGTGAGCAGCGCTTCCTGCGCGACGATGCCGCGCACGTTCGGCTCGCCGCCGACATTCGCGCGGATCTTGTCCACTTCGTCGATGAAGACGATCCCGTGCTCTACCGCGCGAAGAATCAATTCGACCGGAGCGGTCGGGCCAAGTTTTTTCTTTGCGTTCGCGTAGAGGCGGCCGAGGACGGCGCGGCCGTAGCCCTGGCGCTCTTCGGCGAGCACGTTCGCGTTGATGCGAATCACGTTCGCGTAGTCGTTGAGATTCGGATTCGTCGCGAGGAACTGCTCGACCGCACGCATCAGCGTCGTCTTGCCCGATCCCGAATTGCCGATCAGCAGCATGTTCGGCGCGGGATGTCCGACGAGATGCTTCACCAGTGCGACCGCGACTTCGCGGATGGCTTCGTCCTGACCGACGATCGTCTTGCGAAGCTCTTCGAAAACATCGCGCGGCCGGAGCGGGAATGCGGTGGCGGACATGGCGTCAAGTTACCAGTTGGCGGTTACCGGTTACCAGAGCGTTGCCCGTTGCCGAGACGGATAATCAGCCACGGACTTATGGAGTTACACTCCTTCTCATACATCAGAAAGAGGAAGGTGCTCCATGACGGCCGTGAATTCCGAGGTGAAGTCCTCTGCCGTTCGGTCTGTGTCCGAAGCGCCGCGATGGCCGGACGATTGTCCGGAAATGCCGCGCGCCTGGGATTACAAGACACTCGATTTCGTGCGCAAGCCGATGGTTGGCTGGTTCGATCCGAGTCAGCTCGCACGCACCGGCATCCAGGCGGTGCTCTCGAGCGTATTCGGCTCGTACGCGGATCGCCGCGAAGTGCAGGCCGCACTCGCCGCGCAGGAAATTCTGCGCGCGAGGGAAGACAAGACTGAGCCGGGTCCGCCGTACTTCGACTACAGCGATCGCGAAGATCTCTGGTTCGACTACATCGCCGACGTCGGCGACGGATTCGATTCGACGTATCAGATGGCGCGGCAGGTCGCGGCGGAAGAGCTCGACGTGCCGGCGAAAACGAAGCGCGGCGAATTCCTGATCTTCGGCGGCGATCAGGTCTATCCCACCGCGAGCCGCGAGGAGTATCAGGATCGCTTCTCCGGTGTGTATCGCGCGGCGCTGCCGTGGACGGATGACCAGAAAGGATCGCCGGTGATGTTCGCCGTGCCGGGCAATCACGACTGGTACGACGGACTCACGAGCTTCACGCGCCTCTTCTGCCAGAAGCGCTGGATCGGCGGCTGGAAGACGAAACAGAACCGCAGCTACTTCGCGATCCGCCTGCCGAACAACTGGTGGATCTGGTCGATCGACGTGCAGCTCGCGTCCGACGTCGACTATCCGCAGACGCAGTACTTCGCCGACCTCGCCGCGAAGCACATGGAAAAGGGATCGAAGGTCATCCTCTGTACCGCGGAGCCGAGCTGGACGTACAGCGCGATGAAAGGGCCGCACGCGTACGACAACCTCGCGTACTTCGAAGAGAAATTCATCGACGCGTACGGTCACAAGCACGTCGTCGGACTCGCCGGCGATCTGCACACGTACGCGCGCTACGAGAGCGGCACGGCGCCGTACACGAAGCAGCGCTTCATCTGCGGCGGCGGCGGCGCGTATCTCTATCCGACGCACGCGCTGCCGACGCATCTCGATCTGCCGGAGAGCGATGGAAAAGAACGTCGCTACGGAGCGAAGTCGTTCTTCCCCGACATCAGCGCGTCGAAGTGGATGTCGTGGGGCACGCTCTGGTTCCCGCTGAAGAACTGGGCGTTCGCGCTATTCATGGGCACGCTCTACCTGATCGTCGCGTGGTCGCTGCAGAGCACGAGCATCGTGCTGCAGGGCGTGAATTTCGGCGCGGAAGCGTTGTCCGCCGGCGAAGGCTCGCGCAATCTCACGTTCATCGAAGAAATCGGACGGCTCGAATATAACCAGGGCGCGAAGATCTGGGACATCGTCTGGCATCTCGTGGCTGTGAGTCCGACGTCGCTGATTCTGTTCGCCGCGCTGATCGGTGGATTGATCGCGTTCGCCGACATCGGGAACAAGTTCGGTAAGTTCGTCACCGGCGGCCTGCATGCGGCGGCGCACGTGACCGCGCTCATCGGGCTGATGTGGTTGGTGTCGTACATCGACATCTCGATCGCGAAGGGCAACGTCGCGAACGTCCTCTTCAGCTTTGTCTTCGGCCTCCAGATGATCCTCCTCGGAGGCCTCGCCGGCTCGATCCTCATGGGCCTCTATCTCACGATCTCGAATCGCATCGCCGGCGCGCACACGAACGAGGTCTTCTCCTGCCAGAGCATTCCCGATTACAAGGAGTTCCTCCGCTTCTATCTCGACAAGAACGGGAAGCTGACGATCTATCCGATCGGCGTGAAGAAGGTGCCGCGCTCGTGGACGCTGTGGATGGACGCGAACGCGGGCGCCGCGGCGGAGCC
>DATKFO010000558.1:0-2968 GCA_035544355.1 Thermoanaerobaculia bacterium | reverse complement strand
GCAAGATGCAGATCAAGTTCGACGCGTCGAATTCCGTGACGTTCGAGCAGCAGAAGGAGTAGTTACTGTCTACGCACGGTATCGATTCGTGACATTCCGTAATGTTCGGCGTATATCTTTGTCATGACCCTGCGCGACATCATCAAACTTTTTCCTCAGGTGCAGAACCCTCAGTTTCGAACTGCGATCGAGGGGCCGCCGTGGACGACAGAGCGTCCGTTGAGCGACGTGGCTGACTCCGATCAGCAGGATGCGGTCAACGCAACTGGCAGCGACATGCCTGAGCAAACTGCTGATCACCGGTGACGGGCGTAGTTCTCCTCGCCTTTTTCGCTTACTTCTATTTGCCGCACGTGTTGTTCAAAGCGGCAGCTGACCTCTACGTCGATCTCGGTCGCAAGCAGGACGCATCGCCATTCGAGGAGATGACGTTTCGCGATACAGCCGTGAGAAACCGCATGAGGTCTTGCAGCGCGGCGTGAATCCGATCTCCCGCTTTGAAGGCGAGATCTACATCAAGTGGGACGAGGTCGCAGACATCAACGTGACCAAGCCCGGGAAGTTGACCGAGCTCTGGCAGCAGTACGAGAGGGAGCGTCAGGATCATTCGTCGGTTCGCAGCGCGAGCAGCAACGCGCCCGCGGACGCCGAGTACACCGAGTAGTCCAGCGGCTCCTTGATCCCGAACGAGATTGCCATCGCGGTCGCGAATAGTGCGAGCAGGATTGCGCTCGCGAATGCGACTTCGCGAATCCGCACGCCGATGATCAGCGCGATGCCGAGCGTGAGCTCCGCGAGCGTCGCGGCCCATGCGAGAAACGGAATCGTGCTCGCGGGCATGAACGAATTCACTTCCGCCGTGTAGCGCACGAAGCTCGCGAATTTCTCGCCGCTGAAGTTCCAGCTCCAGATGCCGAGGCGGGATGCGACGGCGGAGAGGAACGCTGCGCCGAGTGCGATGCGGGCGTAGACCCGCCCGCATCGCTCGAGGGTGATTCGCTGCGCGCTCATCCGAACAGCTCGTCGAAATTGACGCCGTTCTCGTCGCAGAACTTGCGATAGCGCGCGGCCGCCGACGTCGCGTTCACGCGCTCGATGACGTTGTCGTTCTGGTCGAGATATTCGACTGCGCCCTTCACGACGACGTGCACGATCGCCGGCTCATCGCCGACGGCCATCCAGCTGTCGACGTTGCCCGCGGGCTCGTAGACGTATCCGCCCGGTCCCACGACCTCGCCGGTCTCGATGAGCTTGCGCGAGCCCGACAGATTGAACGCGTGCACTTCGCCGGTGTGGCGATGGCGCTTCACGACGGTGCCGGGCTCGACGCGCAGCAGCAGGTCCCAGCCGCGATCGTTCGGAAAGAAGTGAAGCGGTTTCGCCGAAATGCCGTCCTTCGCCGGGCCCCACGGAAGTGCTTCGCTGTCGATGGTCAGTTTCATGATGCCTCCTTCTTGATGCGAGCAATTTAGGCGCGCGACTGGATCTTTGAAAGATCCAAATTTGACAAAGTTCATGGTTCCAATGAATCATGCTTTTCATGGACGTGCACGTCACGCTCGAAGGGCGCTCGCGGCTCTCTGCGGAGGTTTATGAACAGCTGCGTGCGGCGATTCTGGATGGGCGTTTGCGGCCGGGAGACAGCGTGCCGGCGACGCGCGATCTCGCGCAGCAACTCGACGTTTCGCGCAACACGGTGACGAACGCGTATCAGCGCCTGATGGCGGAGGGATTCATCGCCGGCCACGCGGGCGCGGGAACGTTCGTGACCTCGGAAGGCGCGCGTACGTCGCGACGCGCTCCGTCGCGCAGCGCGCTTCGTCCGCGCGCGATTTGGAATGCGCTCGTGCCTTCCGACGCCGATGCGTTCGACGCGGAGTACGACTTTCAGGTCGGCGTGCCCGACGTGCGGCTCTTTCCATGGGATGAGTGGCGCCGCCAACTCGCGCGCCAGCTCCGTCCTGCGCGACGCGGAACCGGCGGCTACATGGACCCGGCGGGCAATACGAAATTGCGCGAGGCGATCGCGCGCCACGTCGGCATCTCGCGCTCCGTGCACGCGGACGCGGAGAACGTCGTCGTCACGAGCGGCGCGCAGCAGGCGATCGATCTCATCGCGCGCTTGCTCATCGAGCCCGGCACGTGCATCGCGATGGAAGATCCCGGCTACCACCAGGCCCGCCGCCTCTTCCAATCCCTCGGCGCGCGCATCGTTCCCGTTCCCGTCGATCACGACGGCCTCGACGTCAGCGCGCTGCCGTCCGAAGCGCGCCTCGTCTACGTCACGCCGTCGCATCAGCATCCACTCGGCGTCGCGATGTCGCTCTCGCGTCGCATGGCGCTGCTCGCGTGGGCCGAGAAGCACGGCGCCGCGATCCTCGAAGACGACTACGACAGCGAGTTCCGCTACGACGGCCGTCCGCTCGAACCGCTGCAGAGCCTCGATCGCAGCGGCCGCGTGCTGTACGTCGGATCGTTCTCGAAAACGCTGCTGCCGACGCTGCGGATCGGATTCGTGATCGCGCCCGAATCGCTGACCGCCGGTTTGCGCGCGGCGAAACTCGTGACCGATTGGCACTGCCCGTTCGAAACGCAGGCCGCGCTCGCCCAGTTCATCGACGACGGACTCTTCGCGCGTCACGTGCGGCGACTGCGCCGCGTGTATCAGGAACGGCGCGATCGCATCACGACCGCACTCGACAAACGTCTTCGCGACGAGCTCGAGCTGCTGCCCGCATCGGCGGGTCTGCACATGAGCGTGTTCTTTCGCGATCAGCGGCGCACGACGGAAGCGTTCATGCGGCACGCGCGCGCGGCGAGTCTGTCGGTGCAGAGACTCGACATGTACTACCAACTGAAGCCGCGCGCGGGTGTGGCGCTTGGATGGGGAATGATCCCGACGAACAAGATCGAGGAAGGGATTCGTCGATTCGAAGCCGTGATGAAGCGGTTGTAGGGGCGGGGGGGG
>DATKFO010000557.1:0-2138 GCA_035544355.1 Thermoanaerobaculia bacterium | reverse complement strand
GCCAGGCGTGTCGCCCGCCGATACGGCCGGCGGGCTTTGCAATCTTGGCGGCCGACGCGTGACATTCCCCGGGCTCACGCCGCGGGGCTAGTCTTATCGAACGCCCGCAAACGCTCGTACGTCCAGATCCCGTACGTGTGCCCGTCCGCCCAATTCGGCTGCAGCGCGTAGTTGCCGATCGTTTCGATTGACGCGAGTTGGAACGATGCGGGCGTGTAGCGCTGCGGGGCGCCGCCGGCCATGCGGCCGAAGAGGTCGGGCTCGCCGGAGCAGACGGCGCAGGGGCATGCGCGGCGCAGCTCTTCGAGCGGATAGTATGATTCGTGGCCGTCGTCCCAGACGATGACGAGCAGGTTGCCGAGAGTTTGAACTGACGCGGGGCGCATGCCGACTTATAAGCTCACGATCGAGTACGAGGGAACTCGCTACTCAGGATGGCAGGCGCAGGGTAACACGCAGAAAACCGTGCAGGGCCATCTGCAGCGCGCCGCGACGCAAGTGCTCGGCGACGTCGACATCGGCGGGTCCGGTCGCACCGATGCCGGCGTGCACGCGGTCGCGCAGGTCGCGCACCTTCGCGCGCACAAGGCGATCGATCCGCAGCTCGTGGCGCGCAAGATCAACGATCTCCTGCCGCACGACATCCACATCCTCGATGCCGTGCGCGTGAAGGACAACTTCCATTCGCGGCACGATGCGGCGTCGCGCGCGTATCTCTACCAAATCTCGACGCGGCGCAGCGCGTTCGCGAAGCCGTTCATCTGGTGGATCAAGGACCGTCTCGACTTCGATGCGATGCAGCGCGCGGCGGCGGCGATCGTCGGGCGCCACGACTTCAGCGCGTTCAGCGACAAGCGGCTTGCGAAGGATGAATCGCGCATCGTCGTCGTCGATAGCTGCGAGCTCGCGCGCGCGGGCGATCTGATTCTGTTCCGCATCGTTGCGTCGCACTATCTCTGGAAGATGGTGCGCAAGCTCGTGGCCGCGCTCGTCGAAGTCGGGCGTGGAAATGCGAAGGCGCTCGATTTCAAGAAACCGTTCGAGCCGACCGCGCCGCCGTCGGGATTGTTTCTCGAAGCGGTGACGTACGAAGGCGAGACGTTCGATCGCCCGCTCGCGCCGATCGTTCCCGTCGAGAAGAAGCGATGAACGAGGCGGAGATCGTCGCGCGCGCACGCGAGCTGTTCTCCGATCGCATCGGCGATGACGCCGCAGTGGTCGGTGAGCAAGTCATCACGACAGATCTGCTCGTCGAGGACGTCGACTTCACGCGCGCGATTCCGCTGCAGTTCGTTGCGCGCAAAAGCCTCGCAGTGAATCTTTCCGACCTCGCCGCGATGGGCGCGACGCCGTCGCACGCGGTCGTTGCGCTCGGATTGCCGGAGTGGGTAAACGTCGAAGCGTTTCTCGTCGCGCTCGCCGACGCTGCGAAGGAACACGCGATCGAGATCGTCGGCGGTGATCTCTCGCGCGCGGAAAAGTTCACGATCGCGATCACCGCGATCGGACGCGCGGAGCGTCCGCTGTTGCGCAGCGGCGCGAAACCGGGCGATCGCATTTATCTCAGCCGTCCGATCGGCGGCTCGGCGACGGGACTTTTTCTCTTGCAGAACGGCTGGCCGCTCGACGGCGAGCGCGCGACGAGCTACGCGCAGCGCGAGCTGGCGGTCTCCGCGATGCGGCGCAACGTCGATCCCGAGCCGGAGATCGCACTCGGCATCGCTCTCGCGAAGGTCAAAGAAGTCACTGCCTGCATCGACGTCTCCGATGGACTCTCGACCGATCTGCATCATCTCTGCGACGCATCGAATTGCGGCGCGGAGATCGAGCGCGAGCGCATCCCGATCTTTTCCGATCTGCTGAGCGAAGGGCCGAAGCTCGGCGTGCGCGTGCAGGACGTCGTGCTGCACGGCGGCGAAGAGTTCGCGCTGCTGTTCACCTCATCGCTGCGCGAATCAGAGTTGAGCGCGCGCCTCGGCAGACCGGTGTACGCGATCGGAAGAATGACGCGCGATCGCGCGGTAATGCTGAGGGAAGACGGCGTGCCGCGCGTGCTCGAAGCGCGCGGCTTCGATCACTTTGTTTAGGAGTGCGGTGGCAAAGCCACCGCTTTTCGATCCGGATCACAAAGCGGTGGC
>DATKFO010000556.1:0-6614 GCA_035544355.1 Thermoanaerobaculia bacterium | reverse complement strand
AACCATAACCTCACGAGACGCATTCTTCTCCTTTCCGAATCGCGCGCGTTGACCAACCCAATCGTTCGCGGACGAGTGATCCGCAACGTGCTTGCGCGGTACGTCGTGCACGATCGCTCCGTGCAAAGCAGAAGCGGCCGGCGGCAGAACGTGCCTCACTTCCTGCTGAACGACGTCGTTCGTTACTGGAGAACGATGGCGTCCGATTACGCCTCGAAGATGTGGGAGCGGCGCCGTGAAGGATGGGGCATCCGAAACGTCAAGCTGCGATTCTCTCGGAAGCTCCTGTTCATCGGCGGCTTGCTCTCGGCGTTCGCGGGCGAACTTTTTGCGCCGCAGCAGCTCCACGAGGTGGAGAATGACGAGGAGTATTTCCTCATGCTTGCTGAGCTGATCCGGACGCAAACCGATGTGCCACCACTGGAGTTGCTTGCTCGCGTCGTGCTCGACACGAATGATGACGACGTTGCGGACGCGATCTTCTCCTCGTACGATCAGTTTCTGAGCGTTCTGTCCGATTCCGACGCGAGAAAGGCTCTCGAATCTGTCGCGTTCGAGAAAGCACTCGAAACGCCGGCGTATGCAGGATTGCGCGATGCGAGTCAACGATTCCGCGACGGCGTGACGCGCCTTTTTTTCGATGCACATCCGAAGCTGCCCAAATTGATCCGCGATTTCGGAGTGTTCTGATGAGACCGATCGGCTTTTCCACCGGAGCACTCGCGAAAGGTGATTTCGCGCGAGGCCTCAACGTGCAACGCACGATCGATCGCATCGACGCGGTTGAGCTCTCTGCTCTTCGCGATCACGAGCTGACCGCGCTGATCGAAGCGATCCCGTCTCTCGATCTCGATCGCTTTGCGTATGTTTCGTTCCATGCGCCCAGCAAACTGCAGACGCTCGATGAAGAGACGGTGTTCGAGCTCCTGACACGTCTTCCCGATTCATGGCCAATCATCGTGCATCCGGAAATTCTGCGAACGCCCTCCCTCTGGCGGCGGCTCGGAGAGCAGCTTTGTCTCGAGAACATGGACAATCGCAAAACGACCGGACGAACGCCTGCGGAAATGCGCGCGTTGTTCGACACCTTTCCCGAAGCCACGTTTTGCCTCGACCTCGGTCATGCGCGACAGATCGATCCGACGATGACGTCGGCATTGCAGATGCTGCGCGAGCTCGGCGAGCGTTTGCGTCAGATCCACGTCAGCGACCTCGGAGCCCGCGGCGAGCATCTTCCCCTCGGCGCCACAGCACGCCAGTCCTTCGCACGCGTAGCGCACCGCGTACCTGATGACTGTCCGCTGATCATCGAGTCGGTGATCGCATCCGACGCGATCGAACGCGAGCTCGATGCTGTATCCGACGCGCTGCCGATCGCATCTGCTCGCGCAGCGATCGCATAAGGCCGCCTGAGAGGCGGCCCTACGTTATCGAACGTAGGACAAGCTCTCAGCTTGTCCGGTTTCTGCCGCAGTCTCCCATCGACCAGCTTCCGTAGCCTACCGAACGGTAGGTAGCATATGGCAGTCATGCAATCGTTTCTCAACCACGACTTTTCGCCCGACGACGTCTTCACGCGCGAAGACCTCTCCCCTGCGCAGCAGATGTTCGGCAGCATCGCCGAGGAGTTCATGCGGACGGAGGTGCTGCCGCGTGAGGCGGAGATTTACGCGAAGGACTGGGACGTCACGCGCGAGCTGCTGCGCAAGGCCGGCGATCTCGATCTGTTGCGCATCGACATCCCCGAGGAGTATGGCGGGCTCGGGCTCGACAAAGTCAGCTCCGCGTTTCTCGGCGAGAAGATCGGGATCTTCCCGTCGTTCGCGGGCTCGCTCGGCGCGCACACGACGATCGGGACGTTGCCCTTGGTGTACTTCGGAACGCCGGAGCAGAAGGAGCGTTACCTGCCGCGGCTCGCGTCGGGCGAGCTGGTCGCGGCGTTCTGCCTCACCGAGCCGGGCTCGGGATCGGAGGCGCTCGCAGCGCGCACGAAGGCGGTGCGCGACGGCGATCACTACATTCTGAACGGCCAGAAGATGTGGATCACGAACGGCGGCTTCGCGGATCTCTTCACGATCTTCGCGAAAGTCGACGGCGAGAAATTCACGGCGTTCCTCGTCGAGCGCGGCATGGGCGTCGTCAGCGGACGCGAAGAACCGAAGCTCGGCCTCGACGGCTCATCGACGACTGCGCTGATTCTCGAGAACGTGTGCGTGCCGATCGCGAACGTCCTCGGCACGATCGGCGAAGGACACAGAGTCGCATTCAACGTGCTCAACATCGGAAGGCTGAAGCTCGGCACGCGCAACATGGGCTGCGCGAAGCAGGCGCTGAATCGCGCGACCGAATACGCGAAACAGCGGCACCAGTTCGGACAACCGATCGCGTCGTTCGGAATGATTCAGCAGAAGCTCGCGGAGATGGCGATCCGCTGCTACGTCGGCGACGCAATGGTCTACCGCACCCTCGGCGACGCCGATCGCGCGATCGACGAAGGTACCGACGTGCTCAAGGCGATCGAATCCTTCGCGGTCGAATGCTCGATCAACAAAGTGTGGACGAGCGAGTCGCTCGCGTATGTCGTCGACGAGGCCGTGCAGGTGTACGGCGGCTACGGCTACTCGAAGGAGTACCCGGCCGAGCGCGCGTTCCGCGACGCGCGCATCACGCGGCTGTACGAAGGAACGAACGAGATCAATCGCCTGATCATCCCTACGCGCTTGCGCAAACTACGCACCGCCGCGGTTCCTACGGGACCACTCGCTTCCGAGAAAAAGCTCGTGCTCGCGATGCTCGAGCAAGCAGACGACACGCAAGAAGTCCTCGGCCACCTCGCCGACATGACGATCGAGCTCTACGCGATCGAGAGCGCGACGCTGCGGACGGCGAAGCTCGCGAAGCGCCGCGACGCTTCGCTGCAGACCGATGCCGTGCGCGTGTACACCGAGGACGCCCTCGATCGCTTCGCTCACTCCGCCCGTCAGGTAATCGCTGCACTCGGCCTCGACGCGCTCATACCCACTGTCCACGCGTTGTCCACGCGACCGCCGCTCGATACCGTCGCTGCCCGCCGCCGCGTCGCGGCGGCGGTGGTGGGCGGAGGGCGGTATCCGCTATGAAACAGTTGGAGTCAGACCGAGCGAATGCCTCACGTATTGCAGCGCCGTATCGAATGAAGAGAAGTACTTGCAGTTCAGGGCGGCGAGATCCTGACGGAGGTCCGGGTCATCGAAATCGCCAGGATTTCTGCTGACGAAACAACTGGTCGCGGCGTGATCGACGACAAGCTTTGCGCGAATGGATGCGTAGACAACAGCGTCCTGTGGCGAGAGATCGAACTTGTTTTGGCACTCCACGGCGCTCTGCAATACCGCGGCGTCCAGCGGGAGCACCTCACCGATCGACCACAGACGTTCCTTTACCTCCGAAATTCGCTTCCTCTCATATTCCACGCTGTCCACCATGAGCTTGACGATTTCCTGAGAGGCAGCGACACGCTCAGTCAGAGGAGTGCTGCGTGCGAGCTGCGCGAGCTCGTTCGAGACGCGCGATCGAAGAGATTCGCGATCGAGGTGCCGGCGCGTGAGCATTTCGTGTGGCTCGATGAAACTGTACGCCGGCACCGACAGTCGAATTGCATTCGTGTTTGCGAGATGCAGAAAGGCTTCGCAGGATGCCGCTTCCTGCTGTTCGAGCGCGACCTCGATGACGAAATTCGTTTCGACGAATACGTTCACGCCGCGATGTCTGCCACCACACGCCCATGTTCGATGGCTTCGAGCAGCCCGGATTCAACGAACGCACGGACATCCTCGGGCACAGACGGCTGCCAAAGGTGCAGCGACAGATCATTGAGCCATGCGCCAACGACGAGCTCGAAAGCAGGACTGGAAAGCTCGGTGGGCTTGAGGTTGGAACGGAGATAAGCCGCAAACAAGCGGCTGGCATCTGCGACCGCCGTCGGTTCCACTGAAAGAGCTCCTGCAGGCTTCTTCCACAGATAAACTTTGTCCGGCGTGGCAAGAAGGATGAACGGCGGAGCCGAGCTGCCTTGACGCGCCACATAGTTGCGAAACCAGGCCGTCGCCCAATCCAGGTCGGATCGGGACTTCTTTTTCGCCTCGGCGATCGCAGCCAGCTGTCCATTCTTGAACACAGCAAAGTCTGCTTGCCAGTCGTGCCCGCGAGATGACATCGGAGCTCGATTCTATACCGGCCCTACTTTCGTCTACTGATCGAAAAATTCAGAGCCGCGACTTTTTCGGAGCGGATGACGTCGCGTGCGCCTGCTTCAGCAGATCCGCGATGACCGTCCACGCGAGACCACGATCGATGCGCACGCCGAGCCAGCCGCTCGGGCCGACGTACGGAGGGCGGAAGAAGTACTTCGGATCCGCGGCCACCAGCGACTCCTGCGCACCCGGCGGTGCGTTACACCACACCGCGACGTGTCCGCTGCTGTGATGGTTGTTGTCGATCATCGCGAACGATCGCTTCTTCACGAAAAACGTCGGCTCGCCGTGCGAGAGCTTTTCAAACGTGTCGGGCAGCGCGAGCGCGATCTTGCGGACGCGATCGATCCAGTCCTCGGCCTCGAGTTTTCGCCGCGCTTCTTCATGCAGCATCTCGGTGAATTTCTCTCCGGTCCGCTCCGATGCATCCGGAGGCAGGTCCTTGACCGACCCGATGAGGTCTGCGATCTGATCGTACGGCCGAAGTGGTTTACTCTTTTTCTTCGACGCAGTCTTTCGCAACATGGCAATGAATACAGTACTCGTAACCGGCTCCAACCGCGGTATCGGACGCGAAGTCGCTCGCCAGCTCGCGGCGCGTGATTACCGCGTGATCGTCACGAGTCGCGACACGAACGCGGCGACCGAGGCTGCGGTGGCGATCGGTGGGAGCGCCGTCGCGCATGCGCTCGACACGTCCGATCGCGATTCGATCGCGGAGCTCGCGCGGTGGATCACGCACGAGATCGGCGAGCTCGATGTGCTCGTGAACAATGCGGCGATTCTGCTCGATGAGGGTGGCAGCATTTTGTCGACGAGCGCCGACACGTTCGAAGCCACGATGCGCACGAACGCCCTCGGCGCACTGCTGATGACGCAGGCGGTGCTGCCGCTGCTGCGTGCGAGCAAGCGTCCGCGTGTGGTCAATGTGTCGTCGGGCGCGGGGCAGCTGTCGTCGATGTCGGGCTATGCGCCCGCGTACTCGATCTCGAAGGCGGCGCTCAATGCGATCACGATCATGCTCGCCGCCGCGTTGCCGCGCGCGCTCGTGAACTGCGTCGATCCCGGCTGGGTGCGCACGGACATGGGCGGCCACTCCGCGCCGCGCAGCGTGGAGAAAGGCGCGGAGACGATCGTCTGGGCCGCGACGCTGCCCGACGGCGGGCCGACGGGCGGGTACTTCCACGACAAGAAACCGATGGCGTGGTGAGTGCTTCGCGCCGCCGATGTGGCACAGACACTCCTGTCTGTGCGGTTCTCGCGATGAATGCACAGACAAGAGTGTCTGTGCCACATGCTTTTCAGCAGCGCTGCTTCACGATCGCGGCGGCCTGCTGCTCGAGGGCTTCGCAGCAGGTCGTCCATCGCGAATCGAACCAGCCGTTTTCCCAGCCGTTGATGACGACTGCGGCGACCGGCTTTCCGTGCTCTTCGCAGCGCAGCTGCGCTGCGCGCTCGAGACGGTCGCGCAATCGCTCACGGATCAGGAGTCCGCGCTCGTCGATCGTGATGCGCATCGTGGGTTCGAGGGTGCTCACGTCGCGCTCGCCACCTTGGCCTCGCGGCGCGGCGGCAGCATCATGTGCCAGCGCGCCAGCAGGTCATTGGGAAGGACGAACTCGAACGTCTGGCTGTGCGAGCGCAGGCGCAACACTTTGCCGTTCGGCCGCGTCGTGCCGGTGGTCAGCTCGGTGTCGTATTCGATCTCGCGAACCCATTGCAGATCGATCGACGCCTGCATGTCGGCGTTCTCGTAGAAGAGCGTCTCCTGCGTCAGCGCGAGTGCGACTTCGAGATGCCGGTTGCCGTCGACGAGCTCGCCGCGGCCGACCATGCGCGAGGTCGCGCGGCGCTTTTCGTTGAGGGCATGGATGCGATCGACGCCGAAGCGCTGATAGAGATTCCATCCGAGGAATGCGACGACGATGAGAGACGTAAGCGATAGCCACACCATCATGAGGATCTCCTTTTCGCGAATGGAAGAGCGGCCGCGATTGGCCGCTCTTCCGGTGGCTCGTTGGATCAGGCCTGCACGGGCGTGTCGGTGTTCTCTTTCTTCGGCTTGGCCTCGTTGACCTTGAGCGCCTGTCCGTTGACGTCGCGGCCGTCGAGACCGGCGATGGCGGCGCGCGCTTCGTCGGCGTTCGTGTACTCGACGAAGCCGAAGCCCTTCGACTCGCCGCTCTTGCGCTCAGTCGCAACGTTCGCCGAGACGAGCGTGCCGTACGGAACCGCGAGATCGTTCAGCTGCGCATCGGTGACCTGCTTCGAGAGATTTCCTACATACAGTTTCATTGGGAGCTCCTGTTCGTTCCTGCGGCACGCACGCATTCCGCGAACGGATCGCGCGAGCAACGGCAGTACGAAAAATGGGGAAGCTAA
>DATKFO010000555.1:0-7184 GCA_035544355.1 Thermoanaerobaculia bacterium | reverse complement strand
GTCTTCGAAGTGCGCGACCTCTGGCCCGCCGTCTTCGTCGAGTCCGGCGTGATGAAGAAAGGGCTCGCATACAAAGTGCTCGAAGCGATGGAGAAGTTTTTCTATCGCGTCGCGAAGCGGATCATCGTCGTCACGCGCTCGTTCCGCGAAGACCTCACGTCGCGCGGCTTCCCCGAAGAAAAAATCGGCGTGATCCCGAACGGCGCGGATTTCGAAACGTGGACGCCGGGCAAGCCCGTGTTCCGCGACGAGCTCGGCGGCGAAGGAAAAGCGCTCTTCGGATTTGTCGGCACGCACGGCGTGCTGACCGGACTCGAGCTGATTCTCGATGCCGCGACGATCCTGCGCGACGACCCGAACATCGCATTCGCATTCGTCGGCGAAGGCGCGGACAAAGAGCGGCTGATGAACATCGCGCGCGAGCGTGGGCTCACGAACGTGCGCTTCCACGACGCCGTCGCGAAAGCGAGCGTAAAGGACGTCTACGCATCGCTCGACGCGTGTCTCGTCTCCCTCGTGCCCGTCCCGTTCTTCGGAAAATTCATCCCGTCGAAGATCTTCGAGATCCTCGCGAGCGAGAAGCCGATCATCGCCGCGCTCAGCGGCGAGCCCGCCCAAATCCTGCGCGAAGCCGGCAACTTCGTCGTCGCGCCGGGCGACGCCGCGGCCTTCGCGCGCGAAATTCAGCGCGTCGCAGCGGATCGGGCGGGCGCGGCGGAGGCGGGGCGGAAGGGCCGCGCGTACGTCGCGGAGCACTTCAATCGAAGAGATCTCGCGCGGCAATACATTCGCGAATTAGTCAGAGTTGCAAAGTGACAGAGTTGCAGAGTTGCAGAGTGAGCCCCTCTGAAACTCTGCAACTCTGTATCTCTGCAACTCGGCATCTCGCTTCCGCGTGCGGTGGCAACGCGATCGGCGTGTCGACGACGTGCGTCGAGCCGTGCGCGCGAATGGTGAGGCGTGGGCCGACCGGCATCGGATGGTCTTTCACCTGGACGAGGGGATCGGCGTCCCAGGAATTGACCAGCGCGAGCTCGATGCGCATCTGGCGCAGCGGTACGCCGATCCTGTCGCAGATGCGAGCGATGTCGGTGAGGCGGGCGTGGCCGACGCGCGACGTCGACAACACCACTTCTTCGACGCGCTCCGATTCGCACACCTTCGCGAGCTCTGCGCCGCTGAACACTTTCAGCCCGTACATCACCTTGCCGGCCTTCTTCAGATCGTCGTCGATGAAGCCGACCGGCGCGTATTGCAGGTCCTGATTGTTGAACAGCTCGCGATACAGCAGTTCGCCCGCGTCGCCGGCGCCGTAGATCAGCACGCGGCGGCCCTGACTCACGTTCAGCGCCGGAATCACGCGCCGCACGAGGCGGAACGCATTGCGGCTCACGACCACCATCATCACGAGCAGCAGTCCGTCGAGGATGAACACCGAGCGCGAGAAGCCGTACCAGCCGAACAGATACACGATCAGCAGCACGCTGCACACCGACGCGACGAAGCACGCCTTCACGAGCGTCCAGACGTCGTGCAGGCTCGTGTAGCGCCAGAGGCCGCGATACACGCCCATCGCGAGGAACACGCCGATCTTCACGAACACGATGACCGGCACGGACAGGCCGAAGTAGTTCAGGTTCACGCTGTCCTCGGACAGCCGTCCGAACCGCAGCGTGTACGCGAGGTAGTGCGCGAGCCCGATCAGAGTGACATCGAGGAGCACCTCGAACATCCGCCGCTTGTAGGAAATATCGACGAGGAACTCGACGAGCGGTTGCTCGCGGGTTTCGTCCGGTCCATAGACTTTCACGCCGCCGAGGTACGTGCCGGCCATCGTGAGGATCACGATCACGCCGACGACGGCCGCGATGCTCTCGTGCGCCTGCCAGTGACGAACCTGCAGCGCGAGGAATCCTGAGATCGCGCCCAAGCCGTAGAGCAGCCACACCGCGCGGCGTTCGGAGAGTCCGAGGGCGACGAGGCGGTGTGAGGTGTGATCGCGTCCGCCTTTCGAGACCGACCGGCCCGCAAGCTTGCGCATCAACGCGACGAGCGTCGTGTCGAAAATCGGGATCAGAAACGTCAGCACCGGCACGGCGATGACGGGGATGAAGCTGCGCGCGCGGCCCGCGGTCGTGGTGAGCAGCGCGGTCGCAGCGAGAAAGAAGCCGATGAACATCGAGCCGCAGTCGCCCATGAAGATCGACGCGGGATTCGAGTTGTAGACGAGGAATCCGACGAGCGCGGCGGCGAGCACCATGATCGCGGTTCCTTCGACGGACTGGCCGAGGGAGAAGAAGTTCAGCGCGAGGAAGAACGAGGCGATCGCGCCGATGCCGGCCGCGAGCCCGTCCATGTTGTCGAGCAGATTCACCGCGTTCGTGATGCCGACGATCCAGACGATGGTGAGCGCCTGATTGAACGGAACGAACCCGGTCCAGTGCAGCATGAGACCGCCGTGCACGACGCCGGCCGCACACATGATCTGGACGATCAGTTTCTGGTAGGGCTTGAACTCGAAGAAATCGTCGAGCAGGCCGAACACGGCCAGGACGGCGCTCGAGGCGAGGATGATCCAGTTGAATTTGCTCGGCCCGATGCCGAAGAGAATGCCGGCTGCGACCGCGAGAAAGATCGCAACGCCGCCGAGCATCGCGGTCGGCTTCTTGTGCCACCGATCGGATTTCGGACGCGCGACCACGCCGTAGCGGCGTGCCATCGTACGCACGATCGGCGTGAGCGCGATCGAAGCGGCGAGCGCGATCGACACCGGAATCCAGAACCGCGGGTCGTGCAGATCCATCAATCCTCGAAGGGGTTTGCGTACGCCGCAACCGTCCGAACACAGAATTATTTCTAGACGGTAAACAAAATTATATGGCAATTCGCGGGACGGCGGCACGGCAGACCGTCTCAAACCGATCGAACGTAGGACAGGCTTCAGCCTGTCCCGCTCAGCGACACATGTCAGAGGGCCAGGCTGAAGCCTGTCCTACGTCTTCGCCGTGACCAAAGCGGCCGCAGGCCGCCCCTACGGGGAACCCAGAAATGCCATCGCACTTCTCGCTCGTTTACCGCACAGAGTGCTTCGCTCGATCAAACGGCTGACGCCTGACCAGCTGCTCGATTTCCTGCGCGAGAACCTTTCCGTCCTCCTCGAGGACGAAGCGCTTTCGATTCTCGAGCACCCGTACTGCACGCCGCAGATCTGCAACTCGATCGCGCGCGATGCGCGTCTCGCCGCGTTTTACTCCGTGCGGCTGAAGCTCGTCGCGCATCGCCAGACGCCCCAGGCGCATGCGGTGAAGTTCGTTCATTACCTCTACTGGTCCGATCTGATGCGCCTCTCCGTCGATGTGCGCGTGCCCGCGCAGGTGCGCCGCACGATCGACACACAGCTCCTCACACGCGTCGTCGAAATGACCCTCGGCGAGCGCATCTCGTCCGCGCGCCGCTGCAGCTACGCGCTCATCAAGCACTTCCTCTTCGATCCGAATCCGCGCGTGTTCGAGGCGTTGCTCTGCAACTCGCGGCTGCGCGAAGACGAGCTGCTCGTGCTCGCCACGTCGGCGCGCGCGACGCCCGATCAGCTCGCGCAGATCGCGGGCGATGCGAAGTGGTCGTATCGCTACGCGCTGCGAAAAGCGCTGGTGATGAATGCGAAAACGCCGCGCGCCGTCGCCGCGTCGCAGCTGCGATTTCTCACGCGCCGCGACCGCCGCGCAATTCATTCGCATCCCGACACATCCGTGTATTTGCGACGCTGCATCGAGCGGCTGGATCCTAAAGCGGCGGCGGGTGCCTCCGCTGTCCTATAAAATGCCGTCCCTGATGCCAGACCAGGACGCGCAGCCAGAGGACCGTTCGGAGCTCTCTTCGTTCGGCGAAGAGCTCAAACGGGAGCGCGAAATCCGCGGCATCTCCCTCAAAGAGATCGCCGACGCCACGAAAGTCAGCAAGCGATTTCTCGAAGCGATCGAGCGCAACGATCACAAGACGCTGCCCGCTCCCGTCTTCACACGCGGCTTCGTCCGCGAGTACGCGCGCTACCTCGGCCTCAACGCCGACGACATGGTGAATCGCTACAACTACGCGGCCGCGGGCGATCACAACGTCGAGAAATCGGAGCACCTCACGCGCCTCACGACGCCGCTGCCCGATCCGCATGTGCGCCGCCCCGAGCCGAAGAAAGGGATTCCGCCGCCGTACGCGCGCATCGATCGCAACATCTACCTGATCGTGATCATCACCGCGGCGCTCGTCGCCGTGAGCTGGTGGGCGATTCAACACAAGCGCGAAGCGGATGCAGCGCGCGAAGAAATTGCGGCCGCGACGACGATGGAGCCCGCGCGTCCCGCACCGGCTCCCGCACCGCCGCCACCTGCACCGGCCGACGACGTGCTGCGCCTCACGATCGACATCACCGGCAACTCGTGGGTCACGCTCGAAGCGGACGGCACGACGGTGATCAACGACGAGATGCACAAAGGCGATCACCAGACCTTCACGGCGAAGGAGCGCTTTCGCTTCCGCACGATCGGCAACGCCGCGGGTCTCACGCTCACACTCAACGACACGAAGCTACCCGCCCTCGGTGGTGAGGGCGACGTTCGCAAGGACCTCACGTTCGATCGCGACTCGCTCGCCGAGCTCCGCTCCGATGAGCCGAGGAGAGAGTGATGAGCAGCGTCTCTCCGTCGGAACTGAGCGCTGCCGCGGTCATCGCACAAATCGAATCCGGCGCGTATCCGACGGACGTCATCGGCACGATCGCGCGCGGCTACATGCCGCTCGAACAGGATCAGCTCGTCGCCGTGCTTGCGTACCTCAGCGGATCGGCGGACGGCGACATCGCCGCGCTCGCGCGGGAAACGCTCAACGAAGTGCCGTCGCGCGCGGTGCTCTCCTTCGCGGCGAATGAAAATGCGGAGCCCGCGCATCTCGCGCTGCTCACGCTCGCGACCGCCGACAACTTCGTGCTCGAGGCACTGATCCGCAATCGCGCCGTGTCCGATCAAACGATCACCGAGCTCGCGCATCGCGCGACGCCTGCGGTGCAGGAAGTGATCGTCATCAATCAGTTCCGCATCCTGCGCTCGCCGCAGATCCTCGAAGCGCTGCTCGCGAATCCCGCACTCTCGCCCGATGTGCGCCGCCGCGCGCTCGAAACGCGCGAAGAATTTTTCGACAAGAAAGCGCGCATCCAGGAAGAGGCAGAGCTCGCGCTCGACACGGAGGAAGCCGAGCCGGAGATCGCCGATCTCCCGGATGATGAGATTGCCGATCTCCTCGCGGAAGCCGCGGCGGAAGGGGATGTGGTTGCTCCTCACACGCTGCCGGAGCTGACCGAGGTCGAGAAAAAAGAACCGAAGAACAAGTCGTTGTGGGGAAAGATCCAGCACATGACGATCTCGGAGAAAGTACAGCTCGCCTTCAAGGGCGACAAGATGATCCGCATGATCCTGGTGCGCGAGCGGAACAAGCTCGTGGCGATGGCGGCGATGCGCAATCCGCGCATGACCGCGACCGAGGCGGAAGCGATCGCCGGGATGCGGAATGTCGAGGAGTCGGTGCTCCGGCAGGTCGGTTCGCGGCGTGACTGGATGTCGAAGTACCCGGTGGTGATCGCGTTGTGCCGCAATCCGAAGGCACCCCTGGCAGTTGTCCTCCCGTTGATCAATCGATTAACCTTACGAGATTTGAAGAGCTTGAAAGACGACAAGGGCGTCGCCGAAGCCGTGCGTCTCAACGCGCGGAAGTACTATCAGGCTCGCCAGAAAATCGGCTGAATGAAGGTCAACTACTACGAGATCCTCGGCGTGGATCGCTCCGCGAGCGAAGCGGACATCCGCGACCGATTCCGAAGGCTGGCCCGGGAAAATCATCCGGACCGGTATCGGGGCCCGGACAAAGCCGAGGCAGAGAGAAAGTTCCAGACGCTCACGGAGGCGGTCAACGTCCTCACGAATCCCACGCGCCGCAAGCTCCACGACAACGAGCTCTCGAGCGGCATGTCGAAGGGAACGGCCGACCTCACCCAGGTCGCGAAGGTGTACCTGTCGAAGGGCGTGAAAGCATTCAAGGAAGGCGACATGCGCGCGGCGTATGAGAACTTCGACATGGCCGCGAAGCACAACCCGCAGGATGCGAAGGCGTTTCACTACCTCGCGCTCGCGGCGGCGCGCCTTCCCGGACAGATGCGGCAGGCCGTGCAGGCGATCGAGACCGCGATCCAGCGCGAGCCCATGAATGCAACCTATTTGAAAGACGGAGGACTTCTCTGCAAACGCGCCGGCCTGAATGCGAAGGCCGAGCGTTACCTCGAAGAGGCTTCGAAGTGGGATCAGGGGAGCGCCGAGATTCAGGTCGCGCTCGCGGAGCTGAGACAGGGGCGTGGGGAGGCGAAGGAGACGGGCAAGGGATTTTCCCTTTTCCGGAAAAACTGAGATCCGATGGAAGTGAAGGCGCACGGACTAACCCACGTCGGGCGGCAGCGGCAACACAACGAGGACGCGTTCCTCGTCGAGGATGAGGCCAAGCTGTTTCTCGTCGCCGATGGCATGGGTGGACATGCTGCCGGAGAGATCGCATCGCGCATCGCGGTCGACTCGATCTCCGAATTCATCCTCCACACGAAAGAAGACGACGGCACGTGGCCGCACGCCTACGACGAGCACTTCAAGCGCTCGACGAATCGTTTGATGGCGGCGGTGCGCGTGGCGAACTCGCGCGTGCTCGAGGCGATGCGCAAAGACGTGCGCCTTCGCGGCATGGGCACGACGGTCGTTGCCTGTCTCGCCGAAGAAGACACGATGTCGATCGCGCACGTCGGCGACTCGCGCGCGTATTTGATTCGCGACGGCGAGATCTCGCGCATCACGAACGATCACTCGTGGGTGTTCGAACAGGTGCAGGCCGGCATGCTCACCGAGCAGGAAGCGGAGAAGCATCCGCTGCGCAACGTGATCACGCGAGCCCTCGGCGGCGCGCTGCAGGTCACGCCCGACGCATCCGAAGTCGAGATCCGCGAAGGCGATGTTTTTCTGCTTTGCAGCGACGGACTCACTGGCATGGTTCCCGAAGATGAGATCCTCAAGGTCGTCACCGAGAGCGATGGCGATCTCAAGCGCGCCTGCCAGGCGTTGATTGAGGCCGCCAACGAGCACGGTGGTCTGGACAACGTG
>DATKFO010000554.1:0-7501 GCA_035544355.1 Thermoanaerobaculia bacterium | reverse complement strand
ACGCGGAAGCCTTTTTGCGTGACCTTCGCGATGTATTCGCCGGTGTCCGCGGTCTCGGCGCCGGTCACTTTCACGAGACCCGCGCGCTCGAGATTGCGCAGCGTGCGCAGTGCTTTTTCGTCGTAGTCATCCTTCGGCGCGCGCGGATTCCACCACACGCGCTGCGGCACTTCCGCGTATACCGGCTCGCGGCGAAATTGCACGCGGCGGATGATCTCGTTGGCCTTCGCAGCGGTCAGCGGCTCGGGCTTGTCGCAGGCGAACGCGAGCAGGAGCAGCGCGATCCATCCTTGACGGACTCTCCGCCGCATGTTATCCCCCGCCCGCCTTGTTTGATCGAATCCTCGATGCTCTTGCAAAGCTTTGCCTCCGGCACAGCAAACAGATCGTGCTTCTCGCGGTCTTCGTCGCCGTCCTCGCCGTCGCGGCGGCGTCGCGGCTGTCGTTCGACCCCGATCTGCTCAACCTCATCCCGCAAAACAATCGCCAGGTCAATGACTTTCGCAAAGTCCTGCGCGACATGGGGACGCTCGACAACCACATCGTCGTGCTCCAGATCCCCAGCGGGCACGACGTCCACGAGTACGACACGCTCATCGAAGCGATCGCGACCGGATACCAGAAAAGTCCGCGTATCGCCGACGTGAACTATCGCATTCCGAACCCGCTCGACTTCGTCGAGATCATCCTGCCGCGCGCGATGCTGTTCCTCACGCCGCAGGAGCTCGACGCCGTCGCGCAGAAACTCTCGGACGAGGGCATCCGCGAATCGGTCTCACGCAACCGGACGCTGCTGCAGACGCCGCAGGCGTTCGCGCTGAAAGACCTCGTGCGCTACGACCCCTTCAACCTCGCCCCGGTGTTCCTGAAGAAGTTCTCGGCGGCGGGCGGCGGATTTCATATTGACGCATCGTCCGGCTACTTCCTCTCCGAGGATAAGTCGACGCTGCTGATTCTGATGAAGCCGAAGAAGCCGGCGCAGGACGTGCCGTTCGCGAAAGAGCTGTTCGTCGAAGGCGAGCGCATCGAAACGAACGCGATCCAGCAATTTCGCAAGAGCGCCGACGCGAACCTGCCGCTGCCGCAGATCGCGCACGCGGGCGGCTACGTGATCGCGGTCGGCGACGCCGATCTCATTCGCAAAGACGTGATCATCAACATCGTCGGCACGTTCGTCCTCGTGCTCGGGCTGTTCATCTACGCGTTCCGCCGCGGCGCTTCCGTGCTCTACGCCGGCGCGCCGATGGCGCTCGCGCTCGCGCTCACGTTCGGCATCGCCGCGCTCGTCTACGGAAAGCTCTCCTCCGCCAGCGCGGGTTTCGCAGCCCTCCTCGCAGGCCTCGGCATCGATTTCATCACCGTGATCTACGGCCGCTACGTCGACGAGCGCAATCGCGGCGCAACGATGCCGCACGCGCTCGTGCTCTGCATCCGTTCCACCGTGCCGGGCGTGTTCATCGCTGCGATCACCACCGCCGCGACGTTCTACGCATTTCTCGCCACGGACTTCCGCGGCATGACGCAGCTCGGCATGCTCACCGGCACCGGCATCATTTTCTTCTTGCTGTGCACCGTGCTGCTGCTTCCCGCGCTGATCGTGCGCGGCGAGCGCCACGCGGAGAAACGCGCGCCGAAGCTCTACCTGCACTCGTTCGGATCGGGAAGGCTCATCGACGCATCGCTCACGCATCCGAAAACGACCATCGTGATCTGGGTCATCTTCACGATTCTCTGCGGCATATCCGGGATGCGCATCCGCTTCAGCGACAACATCCAGGACCTGCGCGCGAAGAACAATCCCGGCGTCACGGTCCAGGAACAGCTCACGAAGAAATTCGGGCAGTCGTTCGAGTTCATGATGTACGTCGTCGAAGGCACATCGCTCGACGACGTGATCGATCGCACGCAACACGCGACGCGCGAGCTCGATCCGCTCGTCGCGAATCACACCGTCGCTTCGTATCAGTCGATCGCGACGTTCCTGCCGCCGGCCGACCAGCAGCGCGCCGTGATCGCGGAGCTCGAGCGAGGCAGCGCGGACAAATTCAATTTCGCGCGCATCGACAAGACGTTCCGCGCGGCGCTCGCCACGAACGGATTTCGTCCCGAGGTTTATGACGACTACATGAAGATGTTCGCGCAGACGATTGCGCCGAAGGAGCCGATGTCGCTCGCGACGATCGGCGACAAGGACATGCTCGATTTCGCGTCGCGCTTCGTGCGGCAGACGAACGGGCAATGGATGTCGGTGATCTATCTCTATCCCGTCGGCGGCAAGTGGCCGCGCGAAGTGCCGAAGACGTTGCTCGACATCGCGGAAAAGCGTCCGAACGAGATCCTCACGGGCGTGAATCGCGTGAGCAGCACGCTGCGGCACATCGTGCTGGCGGACGCGCGCCGCGCGACGGTGATCGGCCTGCTCTCGGTGCTGCTGCTGATGGCCATCAGCTTCCGTAATCTGAAAATGGCGCTCCTCTCGTTCGTGCCGTTCGTCGGCGGCGCGATCGGGATGCTCGGTCTCATGGCAGCGTTCAGTCTCGAGTTCAACTTCATGAACGTGTTCGTCGGGCTGATGATCATCGGCGTCGCGACGGACTACGCGGTGTACATGCTGCAGCGCTATCAGGAAGATCCCGATCACTATCCGAAGGCCGCGCACGAGACCGGCAAAGCGGTGGTGATGGCGGCGCTCACGGCGATCGTCGGCTACGGCTCGTTCGCGATCTCTCACTATCCGGGCCTGCGATCGATCGGCTATGCTTCTTTCTTCGGCATCGGGCTGAGCGGACTCGCCGCGATCACGCTGCTGCCGGCGATCCTCGTGTTGTCACGGAGAAAAGAGTAGATGTCCCAGAAAGTCACCACGATCCCGTCCGTCATCATCGAGCGAGTGATTCGCGGCAACGCCGCGATGAATATGCTGCTGGTCGTCGGCGCGAGCGCGTTCATCGCCATCGCCGCGCAGATCGCGATTCCGCTGCCGTTCACGCCCGTTCCGATGACGCTCCAGCCGCTCGCGGTGATCCTGGTCGGCGCAGCCCTCGGATCGATGCGCGGCGCCGCAGCAGCGCTGCTCTATCTCCTCGAAGGCATGAGCGGACTTCCGGTCTTCGCGCAGGGACACGGCGGACCGTTGTGGCTCATCGGCGCGACCGCGGGCTATCTCTACTCGTATCCGTTCGCCGCGTTCGTCGCGGGATGGTTCTCCGAGCGCGGATGGAGCGGCAACGTGTTTCGCGCGCTGCCCGGCATGTTCCTCGCGCTCGCGATCATCCTGACGGGCGGGTGGGCGTGGCTCGCGCTCCTCACCTCGCCGCGCAACGCATTCCTCCTCGGCGTCGCGCCGTTCGTCGTCGCCGATCTCGTGAAGCTCGTGATCGGCGCGCTGATCCTGCCGTCGGCGCAAAAGCTCATCGCCAAGGTGTGATCGGCTCGCTCATCGTCTATTCGGGACTCGTTCTCGCGTTCCTCGGCTTTCTTTTTCTCTTCATCAAACGCGTACGCCGCCTCGGCATACGCATCGCGCTCGCCGGCGTCGCGCTCCTCATCCTCGGCTTCGCCCTTCCCGCTCCCGAATCGCGAAGCCCGCGCATCGAATCGCGCCTCGACGAATTCGTTCCCGTCTGGCAATTCAGCGAGCACCACGAGATGCGCATCGCCGCGCCGCCCGCGCGCGTATACGACGCGATCAAGAACGTACGCGCCGACGAGATCGCGTTATTCCGCACGCTGACGTGGATTCGCCGCGGCGGCCGCAAGTTGCCCGAGAACATCCTCAACGCGGGCAATCAACGATCGCTCCTCGACGTCGCCACCAGCAGCGGCTTTGTCTATCTCGCGGACACTCCTTCCGAGGTCGTGGTGGGAACCGCGGTGATCGCGCCGCGCGGTACGCGCGGCAAGATGACGCCCGAAGTCTTCCACATGAAACTGAGGCCCGGCTTCGCACTCGCCGCGATGAACTTCGTCGTGCGCGCGGATGGTGCCGGCTCACTCGTGACGACCGAAACGCGCGTGTTCGCCAACAGCCCGCGCGCAAAACGCAACTTCCGCATTTACTGGCGGATCATCTACCCCGGCAGCGCACTCATTCGCAGAATGTGGCTCCGCGCAATCGCGCGTCGAGCGACGAGCACCCACCATGTGGCACAGACACTCTTGTCTGTGCGCCCCGCGTAAGCACGATTTCCGTGGTTGGCGGGCCGCCTGGAGAGGCGGCCCTACGTTTGTAAGACGTAGGACGAGCTCTTAGCTTGTCCGGTTTCTGCCGCGAGTGGCCTTGTAGCCCGACCGATGCACACTGGCTCCGGTCTCCCGAGTGCGCACAGACAAGAGTGTCTGTGCCACATGAACGGACTCACACCACTGCGTGATCGTGATCGTGCGGGGCGGGCTCTGGCTCCGGCAACGGATGCGATTCGCGTCCCGCTCGATCGGTCGTCTTCTGCTCCGCGGCGTCGCGGTCGAGGAGGGCGATCTTCAACACGTCTTCGACGTGCTCGACGAAGTGGAAGGACATGTCGCGCTTGATCGGCTCGGGGACGTCGACGAGGTCGCGCTCGTTCAGTTTGGGCAGGATGACGGTGTTCAGTTTCGCCGCGCGTGCGGCGAGCACTTTCTCCTTGACGCCGCCGATGGGGAGGACGTCGCCGCGCAGGGTGACTTCGCCCGTCATCGCCACGTTGCGGCGCACGGGACGGCCGGTGAGCACGGAGATGATCGCGCAGGTGATCGTGATGCCGGCGGACGGTCCGTCTTTCGGAATCGCGCCTGCGGGCACGTGAATGTGGATGTCGTGCGTCTCGAAGTAATCCGCAGGGATGCCGTTCTCGTCGGCGTGGGCGCGCGCGTACGTCAGCGCGGCTTGCGCCGATTCTTTCATCACGTCGCCGAGCTGGCCGGTGAGGGAGAGCTTGCCTTTGCCGCGCACCGCGGTCGCTTCGATGAAGAGGATGTCGCCGCCGACCGCAGTCCACGCGAGACCGGTCGCAACGCCGACCTGATCGCGCTCGAGCAACTCCTCGGCGAAATGCTTCATCGGGCCGAGATATTTGTCGACGTTGCCGTCGGTGATGCGGTACTGCTGCTCGGTCTTTCCTTCCGCGACCTGCACCGCGATCTTGCGGCAGATCGTGCCGATCTCGCGCTCGAGATTGCGCAGGCCCGCTTCCTTCGTGTAGCCGGTGATCACTTTCGTGATGCCGGAGTCGGTCCAGACGACCGGCGTTTCCTTGATCCCGTTCTCTTCCATCTGTTTCGGGATCAGGTGCTGCCGCGCGATCGACAGCTTCTCCTCGTCCGTGTAGCCGGAGAGGCGAATGACTTCCATGCGATCGAGGAACGCGGGCTGAATCGTGTCGAGCACGTTCGCGGTGACGATGAACATCACGTTCGAGAGGTCGTACGCGACGCCGAGGTAGTGATCGCGGAATGAGAAGTTCTGTTCGGGATCGAGCACTTCGAGCAGTGCGGACGACGGATCGCCGCGATAGTCGGCGCCGATCTTGTCGACTTCGTCGAGCATGAACACCGGGTTGCCGGTCGCGGCCTGGTTGATGCCCTGGATGATGCGGCCGGGCAGCGCGCCGACGTACGTGCGGCGATGTCCGCGGATTTCTGCTTCATCGCGCACGCCGCCGAGGGAGATGCGGACGAACTTGCGATCGAGCGCTCGTGCGATCGAGCGGCCGAGCGAGGTCTTACCGACGCCGGGAGGTCCGACGAAGCAAAGGATCGGACCCTTCATCTTCGTACCGCGCAGTTTGCGTACGGCGAGGTACTCGAGGATGCGCTCTTTGATTTTCTCGAGGTCGTAGTGGTCTTCGTCGAGGATCGTGCGCGCGCGCGAAAGGTCGTGATTGTCCTGCGACATCACGCCCCACGGCAGTCCGGTCATCCAATCGAGGTACGTGCGGATGATCGACGTCTCCGCGGAATCGGGATGCGAGCGTTCGAGGCGCTTGATCTGTTTCTCGATCTCCTCGCGCGATTCGCCGGGGATCATCTTCTCTTCGATTTTCTTGCGGTAGTTCTCGACTTCTTCCGCGAGCTCTTCGCCTTCGCCGAGCTCGGACTGAATCGCTTTGAGTTGCTGGCGCAGGAAGTACTCGCGCTGCGACTTGTTCATCTCGCCCTGCGCGGCCGACGAGATCTCCTGCTGCATGGTGAGCAGGTTGATCTCGCGCGTGAGCAGCTCGTTGACTTTCTTGAGTCGCTCGAGCGGATCGATGGTCTCGAGAATCGACTGCGCTTCTTCCAGTTTCAGATCGAGATTCGAGGCGGCGAGATCGGTGAGGCGCGCGGGATCGTCGAGGTTCGCGGCGATCACCATGACCTCGGGCGAGATGTTCTTGCCGAGCGACACGGCGCGATCGAGGTTCTGTTTGACGGCGCGGATGAGCGCTTCGACTTCGAGCGAGCGGTCTTTCGTCACCGGCTCTTCGATGCGCGTGATCTTCGCTTTGAAGAAAGGCGCGGTCTGGATGAAGTAGTCGATGCGCGCGCGGCTGAGTCCCTGCACGAGGATGCGAATGCGTCCGTCGGGCAGCTTGAGCATGCGCATGATGATCGCGACGGTACCGACGCGATAAAGGTCTTCTTCGCCCGGATCTTCGTTCTGAAAGTCCTTCTGCGCGGTCAGCATGATCACGCGGTTTTCGGCGAGCGCCTGATCGACGGCGTTGATCGATTTCTCGCGCGAGACCGACAGCGGCACGATGATGAACGGAAAGATGACCAGGTCCTTGAGCGGCAGCACCGGAAGGACGTCCGGGATCTTGATTGCTTCTTCTTTCGCGGTTTCGTTCGCGTCAGTCATTGAGGGCCTCTCGCTAGTGCAATGGATGAGCCAGTGCAGTGGGCAGTTGGCAGTGAGCAGTGGGCAGAAAAATCGACCACTGCCTACTGCTCACTGCCTACTGCTCACTGCTCACTTCAACCTATGTAGTTCCTTCACAAACGCATCCACATCTTCAAATCGCCGGTAGACCGATGCGAAGCGGACGTACGCGACGGGATCGAGGTCGCGCAGCCGCTCCATGACCATCGTGCCGAGGCGCTGGCTGGAAAACTCGCGGTCTCCGGAGTCCTGCATTGCGGTCTCGATCGCGTCGGCGACGCGCTCGAGCTCCGCCTGTGGCACCGGCCGCTTCCGACACGCGATCTGCAGACCGCGCATCAGCTTCGCACGATCGTACGACTCGCGCCGCTGATCGCGCTTGACGACTTGAAACGTCGGCAGGTCGATCTTCTCGTAGCTCGTGAATCGCCGCTCGCAACCTGCGCACTCGCGGCGGCGCCGGATGACGTCGCCCTCACGGCTTTCGCGCGAGTCCACCACGCGGTCTTCGAGATTCCCGCAGAACGGGCACCGCATATCGGCGCCCGTATATCACACGTCCGTCACGCGGGACGCGTGATCCGTCACGCGGGACGCGCGTGATCCGTCACTCGGGCCGTGTGACGTCTTTCCAACGCACTCCCTCGCGCGCGAACAGCAGCA
>DATKFO010000553.1:0-2032 GCA_035544355.1 Thermoanaerobaculia bacterium | reverse complement strand
GCGCCTTGCCCGGATATCGCCCCGCGATCTCCTCGGCCTTGCCGCGGTCAAAGTCCGCCACGGTGACTTCAGTGACGTCGGATTGAGAGACGAGATCATGAACGGCGCCGAGGCCCATGCGGCCGGCGCCCAAAACTAGCATGCGCATAAGGCGGCGGATTGTAGTCGGTCGGGTTCAGAGTTCGCAGTTACCGGTTACCAGAGGGAACGTGGGCGGCGTTCTTCTGCGAACTGGTAACTGCCAACTGCCAACTACTTCGTCAGATACTGCTCGATCGACGCGAGAAACGTCTTCACGTCGATCGGCTTCGAGATGTAGCCGTCGCAGCCGGCTTCGAGGAAGCGATCTTTGTCGCCGCGCATCGCGTGGGCGGTGAGGGCGAGGATCGGGACGCGCTGCGTGCGCGTGCTCGTTTTCATCTCGCGCACGACCGAGAGTCCGTCCATGCCGGGCAGGTGAATGTCCATCAGGATGAGATCGGGCGCGACGCTCGCGGCATCGCGCGTGATTGCGAGCGCTTCCTCGCCGCTCGTCGCTTTGACGATGTCGTAGCCGCCCTCTTCGAGCAGGTACTCGACGAGCTGCATGTTCATGTCGTTGTCTTCGACGACGAGGACTTTCCTGCTCATGAAAGGGAAGCTTCCTTGATGGACAGGTTACCAGTAGCCAGTTACCGGTGACCAGAGGAACGACTACGATTGCGATTTCGGCGCGCGCGCGTCCGGCACTTCGAGCTGCGTGCGCGGGAAAAACTTCCCGTCGAGCGTGACCTTCGCGTCCTTGCGCAGCCGCTCGATCGTCTCGTTCGCGAGGCGCGTGCGCATCTGGTTGTAGAGGTCTTCTTTCACTGCTTCGAACGGCGCGGTCTGCCGCGAATGGACGACGAAGATGTGGATACCGAATCGCGTTCGCACCGGCTCGCTGATCTCTCCCGTTTTCAGATTTGCGAGCGCGCCGCCGACTTCGGGCGGAAGTTGCGCGAGCGGAATCTCGCCGAGTGCTCCTCCCCTCCCCGCACTCCCCGTGTCATCCGAAGCAGCTGCGGCCATCTGCTGAAAGTTCGCGCCCTTGCGCAGCTCCGCGCGGATCGCCTGCGCTTTCTGCATCGCCTGCGGCAGCGGCAACGGCTGCGCATTGCCGCGCGGCGGAATCGCACTGCCCTGATATGCGACGACGATGTGGCTCAGCGAAACGGCTTGATAGCGATCCTTCATTTTCGCGTACTCGGCGCGCAGTTTTGCGTCATCCGGTTCGCCCGCGATTTTCTTGAGCGCGTTGCCCGCGACGATCTGCGTGCGCGACAGCGCGAGCTCGCTCTGCACCGACTTGTCCTGCTCGACGCCGATGCGCCGGCCCTCCTGCTCGAGCACTTTCACCTTCACGATTTCCTCGGCGAGCTTCATGCGCCCCTCGGGAGTCGCGAACATCGCCTTTTGCTCCTGCGGCATGTTCTGCATGTAGATCGCGAACTCCGTCTCGGAGACCGGTTCGCCGTTGACGTGCATGACGACACGCTGGTTCGTCGCGGACTTCGCCTCCGATTTCGGAGCGAACGGCTGCGACGGCGTGGGAGTAAAGTTCGGCCGCGTCGTCGTCAAAAAGAATGTGAGTCCGGCGATGACGGCAACGACAACTACTGCAAGGAGAACGTCTTTCTTCACGTAGAGTCTCTTTCTTTTCAGTGCGGGAGAGCTCGTTGACGATGCAGAGTCAAATGACTATCCTGCGCCCTTGTGAAATTTTTCACGGAGTGCCGCTCGGGCGCTCAATCTGCATCACGCAAGCACGCACATGGCTAAAGTTACCATCGACGGAATCGAAGTCGAAGTCCAGGACGGCATCAACGTCATCGAAGCCGCCGCGAAAGCCGACGTTCACGTTCCGCATTTCTGCTATCACCCTTCACTCACCGTCGTCGGCCAGTGCCGCATGTGTCTCGTCGAAGTCGAAGGCATGCCGAAGCTGCAGGCAGGCTGCGCGACTCCGGTGAAAGACGGGATGAAAATCCACGTCTGGAACGAGAAAGTCGAC
>DATKFO010000552.1:0-2365 GCA_035544355.1 Thermoanaerobaculia bacterium | reverse complement strand
ATTCGTACCAGCCGTAGATCATCAGCGCGAGGCAGACGATCTGCAGGAACGACTCGGCATAGAGCTTCGCGTGAAAGAACAGCCACGTGTACATGACCAGCGCGACGACGCCGGTCGGGTAGTACCAGATGTTCTCCTTCGTCGCGAGCCAGATGCTGACGGCGGTGATGACGGCGGCGACCAGCTCGAACCAGTTCGCGGCGATCCAGGTCAAAATTTCACGTCCAGCGTCACCATCGCGTTGCGCGTTGCCTGCGGGTAATAGTACGGAATCCCGCCGGGAGTTTCTGCGCCGCTCGCTTCGCGCGTGAGGAACAGGTAGCTGTAGCCGCTCGGATACACGCGATCGTTGTTCAGCGCGTTGTTGAGCTGCAGCGCGACGCGCATCCCCTGCGTCACGGCGACCGACACGTTCGCGTCGAGCGTGAAGAACGACGGCGCGACGAAGTCGGCGTCGTTCGTGTTGTCGAGGAACGAGCGGCCGACCCAGCGCGCAACGGCGCCCGTGCTCACGCGCGGCGACGGCGTGTAGTCGATCGCCTGATTGAGGATGACGCTCGGCGTGAGCAGCGGCTCGACTCCGCGAAAGCGCAGCGGCTTGGAGTCGATGAACGCGCCGGCTTCGTCGTAGACGTCGTAGAACTGCGTCCATTCGTGAATGCGATTGCGGCTCACGTTCGCGATCGTGTGCAGGCGAACCGTCGGCGTCGCGTTCCACTCCGCGTCGAGCTCGATGCCGCGGCGATAGCTGCGATCGACGTTGCGGCGCAGCAGCAATCCGATGTCGGAGAGCTCGCCGGTCGAGGCGATCTCGTTGCGGAACTCCATCGAGTAGACGTTCGCGGTGAGCGCGATCCTGTCGTTGCGATAGTCCCAGCCGGTCTCGAAATCGTAGAGACGCTCGGGCCGCACGGCGTTGAGATCGTGCGCGACGCTGGCGTTGTCTTCGCCGAGAAAGAGATCGTTGCGCGTCGGCTCTCGCGTGGACATGCCGGCGGATGCGTAGACGCTCGAGCGTGACGAGATGTCGTAGCGCGCGCCGATCTTCGGATTGAAAAACGTCCAGCGGATCGGATCGATGTGCACGTCGCCGTGGTAACGAAAATCCGTCGAACGGATTTGCGCGTCGCCGTAGAGATGCCAGCGCTCGCGATCGTACGAGGCCTTCGCGAACGCGTTCAGCTCGTTCTTCACGCCGTAGTTCGCGTAATCGTCCCGCGTGTGATCGCGCTTGAAGCGGTTCGCGTGCACGCCGAGCTGCGTCTTCAGCGCGCCCGACGTTTTGCTGTACGTGACGAGCGTGCCGAGGAGCATGCCGTCGAGACCGTAGCGGTAGGAGGAGAGGTCGTACCAGCCGTAGCCGCGCTGGTAGTACACGGACGCGGTCATGTCGGCGTTGTTGCCGAGTGCGCGGATGTATTGCAGGTTGCCGAGGTCGTAGCCGAAGCTGTCTTTGTCGGCAGGTGTGAGCGGATTCGCGCGCAGATCGCTCTTCAGCGTGTCCGCGTCGGTCGCGTAGAACGCGAGCTGCTGGTTTTCATGTCCGGTGAAGCCGGTGAATTTGAGCAACGCGTCACCGAGCGGTTTCGCTGCGCTGATGAAGAGGTTGTGCTGGCGGATGCCGGAGTTGTCGCGGAATCCATCCGACTCGATCAGCGAAAACCGCGCGTAGAGGTTGTTGCGCTGATAGGCGGCCGACGCGAATTTGCCGCCGTACGATCCGCCGCCGACCGCCGCCTCGGTGTGCTCGCCTTCGGTGAGATCGATGCTCTGCAGATTCACCGAGCCGCCGAACGACGGCGAGCCGACAGTCGACGTGCCGACGCCGCGCTGAATCTGAATGCTTTGCAGCGAGCGCGCGAGATCGGGAAAGTCGGCGAAGTACGTGCCGAAGTCCTCGGAGTCGGCGAGCGGCACGCCGTCGAGCGTGAAGTTGATGCGCGTTGGGCTCACGCCGCGCAGCGAGATGTACGAGTAGCCCGAGCCGCCGGCGCCCGACTCGGTGTATGCGTTGATCGACGGCGCGTCGCGCAGCAGCAGCGGGATGTCCTGCCCGTGATACTGCTTCTCGATCTCGTCGCGCTCGATGTTCGTTTTCGTCACGGGCGTTTCGGCGTCCGCGCGAATGCCGGAGACGATCATCGTCTCGGCGAGCACCGGCTGCAGATTGACGATGATGAGGCCGCGCGGCGTCACGTGTAGGAGTTGCGACTGAAATCCCGGATGCGAGAAGCGAAGCATGTGGATGTCATTGGGGATGACGATCTCGAAATCACCGTTCGCATCGGTGACCACGCCGCGCTCCCCGTCGATCGCGACCGACGCGCCAACAATCGGCTGGCCGGCGGAGTCGTGCACACTGCCG
>DATKFO010000551.1:0-8755 GCA_035544355.1 Thermoanaerobaculia bacterium | reverse complement strand
CAGTAGGCAGTGGATTCCGTCTGCCTTTTCTGCCCACTGCCTACTGCCCACTGCCTACCGTCCACTGCCCACTGCCTACTCATTCGATCCACGACGCGAAGCCGGCGGGCGGCGCGTCGTACACCACGCGCCCTTTCCCCTTCACGACATTGCCGATGAAGAAGAACGGCTGGCCGATGCGCGTGAAGTGCTTCGCCACGCGATCGACCTGGTCGGGCGCGACCATCAGCACCATGCCGATGCCCATGTTGAACACGCGCAGCATCTCGTCGCGATCGACGTTTCCCTTCTCGTACATGAAGCGGAAGATCGGGAGCACCGGCCACGAGCCGAGCTTGATGTGCGCATCGAGCGATTCGGGGAGCACGCGCGGCACGTTGTCCGTGAGTCCGCCGCCGGTGATGTGCGCGAGCGCGTGCAGCGTGCGCTCTTCGACGAGCGGCAGCAGCGGCTTGAGATACGAGAGATGCGGAGCGAGCAGCGCCTCGCCGATTTTTCCGACCTCGGCGATCACGTCCTGATACTCGTAGCCGAGCTTGTCGATGAAGATGCGCCGTGCGAGCGAGTAGCCGTTCGTGTGCAATCCCGCGGACGGCAACGCGATGAGCACGTCGCCTTCGCGAACGGCCTTGCCGTCGATGAGCTTCGCTTCGTCGACGACGCCGACGATGAAGCCGGCGACGTCGTAGTCATCGTCGCCGTAGAAGCCGGGCATCTCCGCGGTCTCGCCGCCGATCAGCGCACAGCCGTTCTCGCGGCACGCGCGCGCCATGCCGCGAATGACGTCCGCCATCACCGGCGGCCGCAATTTTCCGGTCGCGTAGTAGTCGAGAAAAAACAGCGGCCGCGCGCCCTGCACGAGGATGTCGTTCACGCAGTGATTGACGAGATCGCCGCCGACGGTGTCGTGAATCTTCATCGCCTGCGCGACGCGAATCTTCGTGCCGACGCCGTCGGTGGACGAAACGAGGATCGGCTTCTCGACGCCGTCGAACGAGCCGCGGAACAGACCGCCGAACGACCCGAGCTCCGACAGCACGTTCGGCGTGTACGTGTCGCGCACGATGCGCCGCACCTCGCGCAGGGCTTCGTCCTGCGCGTCGATGTCGACGCCGGATTCTTTGTAGCTGGTCACGGCGCGCATTGTATTCGGAGGTGGGCAGTGGGCGGTGGGCAGTGGGCAGATGAACTCGGCGTGTCCGAACGAGCCGCGTTCTTTCTGCCCACCGCCTACTGCCAACTGCCCACTACAATGCGCGCCCGATGGCTCAATTCCTCCTCATCACGACGCTTTTTACGATCGCCGGATTGATCGCGACGGTGGTCATGGGATTCCGCGCGACGCCCACGCACGTGGCCAGTCACATCCTCTTCGCGCTCGTCACGGTGATCGTCGGACTGTTCTCGCAATCGATGACGATGTTCTTCTTCATCGGCACGGGGAAAGAGTTGAAGGAGAAGTCGGAGAAAGACTCGGCGGTGCTGCAGAAGACGCGCGATTTCAAATCGAAGGTGTTTCCCGCGGCGATGTGGGCGATGGCCGCGGTGATGGTCACGTTCATCATGGGCGGCGGCGTCGCCGGCGGCCGCACGCCGCGCTGGCTGCACGACGCGCTCGCGTTTCTCTCCGTGCTGATGTTCGCGCGCGCCTACTGGATCGAGATCCACGCCATGGACGAGAACGCGCGGCTCATGGAGAAATACCTGAAAGACTAGATCCGGCGGACCGGCCTCGCCGGCGACAGGCAGGATCTCGACGGCGACAGGACCGATTGTGTCGCGGACGGGACCGATCTCGACGCCGACAGGACCGATTGTGTCGCGGACAGGATCGATCTCGACGGCGACAGGACCGATTGTGTCGCGGACAGGACCGATCTCGCTGGCGACAGGACCGATTGTGTCGCGGACAGGATCGATCTCGACGGCGACAGGACGGATTGTGTCGCCGACAGGACGGATCTCGACGCCGCCGGGATCGATCGTGTCGCCGGCAGGGTCGATGCTGTCAGCGACGATTTAGAAATCGGCCACTTGCCGTCCTATGTCCGGAATTGGGACGAGGTCGTGCAATGACTGGACGGCGGGCTTATCGCCCGCCGCCCCTCAGCGACGAATGACATCGATCGACGCCAGTGCCGCGAGGTACTCCTCGACGTCCTTCAATTCCACCGGCCCGTAGATCGCCGAGAGCGCGTCGCGGATCTCCGCGGACGTGCGTTGTCCGTCGACGAGGTTCAGCGCTTCGTAGCGGTACTCCTCGTTCAGCGCGAGCTTCCTGTCGCCGAAGTGATCGGTGAAGTAGTCGTAGCCGAACACACTCAGCGGTCCCTTGACGTTCGGGTTGCGGCGATACGCGCCCGGTCGCGGTGATGGCGCAGGTGCCGGCGCGCCGAGAAAGCGCTGCAGCGATTCGCGAGCTTTCGCTTCGTACCATTCCGCGAATTTGAGAGCGTTCGCATCTCTGCGTCGCATCGCCTTCGCGCGGCGCTCGAGTGCGTAGGAGTCCATCAACTCGCGCAGGGCCGGCGCGTCGTCGTTGCCGAGGCGGGAGAGGACGTAGCCGCTGGCGGCGGCGATGAAGCCTGCGCGCGCGAGCTTCGTCGAGTCGATGTTCGCGGGGACATCGAAATTCGTGTGGATGTAGCGATCGGGCCAGTCGTTGAGATAGATGGCCGGGATGCCGAACGAGCTGTCGCTGTAGACCTCGTGATCGCTGCCGAGGGAGAGGGGGGACATCATGGCGAGGAGCGCTTCCTTGCCGCCGTCGGGTGCGACGAGCGGCCAGCGTGCGGTGCCGGTCGATGCGAATTCCGCGGATTGCTCGTTGACGAATTCGCCGAGCGATTGCGCGATGTCGTAGATGAACGACGGCTGGCTCGCGGGGCCGCGCGTCACGTGGAAGATCGCTTTCGTCTCCGGTCCGCCGCCGACCATGTCGAGATGCACCGCGGCTTTGATGTGCGACGCGAGCTCCGGCTTGCCGTTGAGCAGGGCGAGCGTTCCTTCGATCTCCGGCGGAAAGACGAAGCGGATCGTGCGTCGCGGCGGCTCGAGACGTTTCTCCGCGATCAGCTTCGAGAGCGTTCGTGCGACTTCGAGGATCGTCGCGCAGCCGCTCGCGTTGTCGTTCGCGCCGGGACGCGGATGATCGAGATGACAGCTGAAGACGATCTCTTCGCCGTTGCCCGGAATCGTCGCGGTCGCGATCTCGTAGGCGCCGGGCTCCTGTCCCGCGCGAACGGTCGCGTGCATGCGGATCGGCTCCGACTTCAGGCGAGCTTGCAGTCCGCGCGCGGTTTTCAGCGAGACCATGAACGCGAACGTCTTCGTCGTCGTGAACGTCTCGAGATGTCCCCACCGCACGAGGTTTTCGTTCTCGCCCCACCACGCGGTCTTCTGGTTCTGCGCGTAGCTGACGATGCCGGCGGCGCCGAAGCGCGCGACCGCGAGTTTCGCGACCGGTCCCGGCTGCGCCGCGGCGAGCACGATCTTTCCTTTGACGTCTTTGCCCGCGTAATCCGACTCGGCGGTGCCTTGTCCGACGTCGATCAGCTCCGCGGTCACGTCGGCGCTCTCGCTGTCCTGCGCGAGCGTGATCGGCGCGGCGTCCCAGCTCGCAAGTCGCGTCACGCGTGCACCGTTCGCGTCGACTTCCCAGAGCTCCGCGAGCTCCGCGTTCCACGCGGGACGCGAGCGCTGCGTGCCGTAGAAGATCTTGCCGTCCGCGGGCAGCGCTTCGATGTGTGCGTCGGCGAGTCCGTAGCGTTTCAGCTCCGCGACGAGCTGCTCCGCGGCTGCGTGATATCCGCGCGAGCCGCGCATGCGGTGCTGCCGAGAGAATCCTTCGAGGTTGCGCTTGGCCGACTCGCCGGAGAGCTCGCTCGCGATCGCGGTGATCGTCTTGTCGGAGAGGAACGGAAGCGTCTGCGCGGACGCACTCGACGCGAGCGCGAGAGCAAGGATCGCGGCTTTCATACGCGATAGAGCGCTGCGCCCCAGTGCAGGCCCGATCCGAGTGCGGTGAAGCAGACCAGCATGCCGGGCTCGATACGGCCGTCGGCGAGGCATTCGTGAAAGAGGATCGGCAGCGTGCCGGCGGTGGTGTTGCCGTAGCGCTCGATGTTGTGCGGCACCTTCTCCGGCGGCAGCGCGAGCTGCTTCGTGATCGCTTCGACGATGCGCAGGTTTGCCTGGTGAATCAGCAGGCGATCGATGTCCTCGACCTTCACGCCCGCCGCCGCACAAACGGTCCGCACGGCCTCCGGCATCTTCGACACTGCTTCTTTGAAGACCTGCCGCCCTTCCATGTACGGGATGGTGTCGCCGCTTTCGATCTGATCGGGACGAATCCACGGGCGCTGGCTCGTGCCGCTCTTCATGTACAGCGCTTCCATGTTCGAGCCGTTCGTGAAGAGGCGCGATGCGATGAAGCCGCGATCGCCGTTGTCGCTGCGCTCGATGACGACGGCGCCCGCGCCGTCGCCGAACAACACCGTGCGATCGCGATAGCGCGTGTTGAACTCGTATTCTTCCGGCGTGATCGGCTCGTCGCGCTTGCCGATGGTGATGTCCCACCCTTTGCGCCACGGCATCAGCGGCGTGTGCACGTCACCGCCGATCAGCAGCACGCGCGCGTACTTGCCGCTTTGAATGAGCGAGTCGGCGAGATCGAGACCGTAGAGAAATCCGGAGCACTGCTGGCGGATGTCGAACGTCGGCATCGACTCGGCGAAGCCCATCTTCGATTGCACGACCGGTCCGTTGCCGGGGAAGTAGAAATTCGGCGTCATCGTCGCGAAGATCAGCGCATCGATGTCCGCGGTGGTCTTGTTCGCCGCCGCGAGCGCGCTCTGCGCCGCGATCATCCCGAGCTCCGCGGAGCCCTCGCCTTCGTCGGCGTAATACCGCTGCTCGACGCCGCTGCGCTGCACGATCCACTCTGCGGTGGTGTCCATGATCTGCGTGAGCGCTTCATTGCGGACGAGGTTCTTCGGAATACCGATTCCGGTTCCGGTGATGATGGTTTTCATGTATTTGCAGTCTATTCGAGCGGGCTCGCTGAGATTCAAATCAACGCGATCAACTCCTCCCGCGAGAACGAGTACTTCCGCCCGCAGAACTGACACACCACCTCCGACCCGCCTTCATCCGCCATCGACTGCAATTCGTCGGCGGGGAAGAGCGCGAGTGGGGCGAGGGCGCGTTCGCGGCTGCAGTGGCAGGTGTAGCTGAGCGGCTTCGCGAAGCCGTCGTCGATCTGTTTGTAGTCGACGCCGTGGAGCACGAGCGCGACGATGTCTTCGATCGGCATTTTCTCGAGCAGGGTGCTGAGCGGCGGGGCTTCGCGAATGCGCGCTTCGATCGCGGCGATCGCGTCTTCATCCGCATTCGGAAACGCCTGGATCACGATTCCGCCGGCGGCGGCGACGCCGTCGCGGCGATTGAGCACGCCGAGCAGAAAGGCGGATGCGATTTGCTCGGAGCGGAGCAGGTAGCGCGTGAGGTCCTGCGCGATGCCGGTGCCTTTCAGCAGGATCTGCGAGGTGTACGGTTTGCCCGCGGGTGGTGTGCCGCGCACGACCGTCAACATGCCGCTGCCGATTGCGCGTGCGACGTCGAGCGTCGCGTCGGGCGGTGCGGGATTCGCGACGTAGCCGCGCGCGTGTCCCGCGGCGGTTCCTTCCGCGATCACGGTGCCGAGGGGGCCGTCGCCTTCGATGCGGAGCTTGACGTATTGATTGCGGATGTCCTTGTCGAGCAGGCGCGCGAGCAGCAGCGCGCCCGTCAGCGCGCGGCCGAGCGCATCGGCTGCGACCGGCGAGAGATCGAGAATCGTGCGCGCGGTCTCGACGGTGTTCGTCGTCTGCGCCGCGAGCACGCGGAACAGTCCACCGGCTGCCATTCCCTGAATGAGTCGATCGTGATTTTCCATGCGGGAGCTATTTCATCAGTTTGTACAACAGTCGCAATGCTGGGGCCAGAGCGCGATTCGTGAGGATGCGCTCGCGCATCGGAACGCTCGCGGCTGCCGGAGGATCGATGCGCGCGGGAAGTTTCGCGAGAAAGCGCGAGAGCGCGATGGGATCGTCATCGGCGGCGGGCATTGCGCGCAGCTCGTCGTAGATCGCGATGAATTGCGAGGCGAGCAGCTCGACTCCGGCGCTCGAGCGGATCGCAGTGCATACCTTCGCGGCATCGGCGGCATCGTAGCGATCGATCTCCGCGCCGATCGCGTCGGCCGTCGTGTCGCGTTGCAGCGTGCGTGCGCCGAAGTTGAGGCGGCGCAGCGCGTCGACGGAGTCGCTCGTGACGAGCGTGCCGAGGCCGCGGGCGTCGCAGAGAATGACGGCGGTGCCGACGGCCATCGCTTCGAGCGCGCAGCGCGCTTTCGCGAACACGAGGTCGTAGCGAGGAAGGAGAGACTCCGGTGCATCCGTCGCCTTGCCGGAGCCTGCGCCCGCCACGTCGACCTCGATGCCGCGCCGCGCGCACGCGTCGCGGATCGCCGGGATGAACGTGTATTCGCGCGCCGCGTTGCTGAACACGAGCGCGCGTTTCGGTTTCTCGGGAAGCGGCGGACGCCGCGCGAAGCGCTGCAGCTCGACCGCATTCGCGAGCACGCGCACGCGATCTTCGGGAATCGCGTGCTCGAGCAGCATGCGATCGCGGCAGTTGTCATCGACAGCGACGTACGCGCCGATGCGTGGCAGGAGCGGCGGGATCGAATGCCACGCCAGCGCGTCGTGGCAAACGAAGAGAGCCGGCACGCCGGGAAAGCGCAGCAGCGCCGCGATGGTCTCGAGATTGTGGTGTCCGTGGATGACGTCGGGCGCGACGCCGAGCTGTTCGAGATCGTCGACGACCGGGATCGTCGCGCGGCGGATTTCGTCCGCGAGCGGACCGGGATTTGTCGTGAAGACGACGGGACGCAGTCCTTGGCGCAGCAATGCGAGCGCGAGGTCGCGCGTGTAGAGATCCGTGCCGTAGCGTTTCGCCAGCGCGAAGGTCGCGAGCAGCACGGTCGTGGGCGCAGTCAGGGTGCGACCTCGTGCCGGCGCAGCGCCGCCGAGAGCTGTTCGACGAACGGCAGGAAGTGCTCGCGATGGCGAAGCACGGTTTGGTAGCGGCCGCCGCGCACTTGCTGTTCGCCGTACTGTTCGTAGAACGGCTTGTCGCTCGTTTCGCGCCGTTCGTCCGCGAACAGGGACTCCACGCGCAACGCGTCGCTGCCGTGCTCACGCAGTTCCTGCTCGACCTCATCGCGCAGCTCCGCGTACGCATTCGCCGCCTCGATTTTTCGCGCGAGCTCTGCATCGTCGAGCGTGATCGACCTCGCGGGCGGGTCGTTGCGAGGACGCGTGACCGCATACGCGAAAGTCGAGATGGCGTGCTCGTCGCGCGCGAGCTCGACGGCGAGATCAGCCATGACGCGGCAGAGATCGTGCGACGGGTTGTACAGCTCCCACGCATCCGCCACGAGCACGTCGATGCGCTTCGCGACGAGCATCTGCGCGAGCTCGATGACCATCGCTGCGTACGGTTTGACGTTGCCGGCGAAGATGTCGCGGTAGAGCTCGCGATCGCTCACGCGGCCGAAGATCGAGCCGGGCGCGGCTCCGCAACGATCGAGCAGTTGTTTCGTCGATGCGATGCGCGATCGTGCGCCTGAGCCCGATCCATCCGTGAGCACCGAGACCACCGGCCGAGTACGCTCGATCCACCCGTAGAGGCGAAGTTCGTGGCCGGGGTGTGCAACGAAAACAGCGAAGTGGAGCATGCGGAACACCTTTGACAAAAGCGTGTGGATCGTAGCATTGCGATGGCCGGGCTTGTGCACTCCATCCACGCATGAGAACGAAAGCACTTTGTACAGCAGCAGCGTTCGTCCTTGCCCTCGGATGCAATCTGGATCAGCACCGCACCGCCCAGGATCTGAAGAAAGACGCGAAGGAGGCGCAGCAGGATCTTCGGAAGGAAGCGGAGAAGGTCAAGCAGTCCGACGCCGCGAAACGCGTCGCGAATGGCGCGAAGGAAATCGGACGCGGCGTGAAACAGGGCACAGGCGAAGCACTCGAAACCGTCGGCGACAAGTTGAAGAAGGAAGGTCAGGAGCTGAAGGAGAAAGCGAAGCGCGAGACACCGCCTGAGAAGCAGCCATAGAATCCGTCCGACACTGATCTGCATAGGAGGGACTTCGATGCCAGTTACATTCGGACGCACCTCCGTCGCGAGCCAGACCTCGACGTTGAACGTGGGCGATCCCGCGCCCGACTTCACGTTGCCCGGTCATCGCGGCGGCGAGAAATTCACGCTCAGCGACCTTCGCGGGAAAAAGAACGCCGTCCTTGTTTTCTATCCGCTCGACTGGACACCGGTTTGAACGGTGCAGATGCCGTCGTACGAGGCCGAGATGGCCGACTTCGAACGGTACGATGCCCAGGTCGTGGGCATATCGGTCGATAGCGTTCCCAGCCACGTCGCATTCGCAAAATCACTCGGCGGCATTGAGCGCTATCCGCTCCTCGCCGACTTCCATCCCAAGGGCGAAGTCTCGAAGAGCTACGGCGTCTGGAAAGACGACAAAGGAATCTGCGAGCGCGCCGTCGTCATCGTCGACAAACAGGGCATCGTCCGCTACATCGACGTGCACGACATCTCCGAGGCGCCCGAGAACGCGCAGCTGCTCGAAGTCCTGCGCGAGCTGCCCTAGCCACACCGGAGGGCGGACCGTCCACGGGTCCGCCCGCAATAC
>DATKFO010000550.1:0-4403 GCA_035544355.1 Thermoanaerobaculia bacterium | reverse complement strand
GCGCCTCGCGCACCGCGATCTCCGTCGCCTGATCGATCGGATAGCCGTAGATTCCGCAGCTGATCGCAGGAAACGCGATCGTGCGGATGTCGTTCGCGAGCGCGAGCGCGAAGCTGTTGCGATAACACGACGCGAGCAGCTCCGGCTCCCCGCGCATTCCGCCGTTCCACACAGGACCGACGGTGTGGATCACATGCTTCGCCGGCAATCGATAGCCACGCGTGATCTTCGCTTCACCCGTCTTGCAACCGTGAAGCGTGCGGCACTCCGCGACGAGCTCCGGACCCGCTGCGCGATGAATCGCGCCGTCGACTCCGCCGCCGCCGAGGAGGGATGTGTTCGCGGCGTTGACGATTGCGTCGACGGCGAGCTTGGTAATGTCGCCTTTGTAGATCTGAATCACTTGCGTCCGAGCTTGCGGACGATGTCGAACTCCGCCTTCGTCACCGGCTGAATCGACAACCGCGAGCCTTTCTGGGTGACGACCATTTTCTCGAGCCCGCGCGCCGACTTCAGCGTATCGAGCGGCACGATGTGCGGAAACTTCTCGACGAAGCCGATGTCGACCATGTACCAGATCGGATCGTCCGCCGTCGATTTCGGATCGAAGTACTTGTGTCCCTTCTGCGTCGCAAAACGATCGGCGTACGCCTCACGACTGATCTGCGCGACACCGGTAACGCCGGACGGATCAGCATTCGACGCGTAAAACAAAACCTTATCGCCCGCCTTCATCTCATCGCGCATGAAATTGCGCGCCTGATAATTGCGGACACCTTCCCAGCTCGTGGTCTTGTCGCGCTGCAAGTCGTCGATCGTGTACGCGGCGGGCTCGCATTTCATCAGCCAGTATTTCATCGGCAAAAGTCTATCCCGATGAGCGAAGCGACAGAGGGATCAACGGAGCCATCAGGAGAAATGAACATCCTTGCGCGACAAAGCGAAGCGCGCCGGCTTCGCCGGCTTTGACCGCGCGATTCGAGGCAGAGGCTTCGTTCTCGCGATGGCTCCGTTGCCCCTCACGGCGCTGCGCGCCTCAGGGTTAAGTGCTATGCGCCTTCCGCTCCTGCGCCAGCCGCTCCCGCTCCGCGGCGCGCTCGGCGCGTCGCTGGTTCGCCTCGTCTTTCAGCCTTCGCGCGATCGCAGCGCCCGTGTCCGTTGTGGCGAGTCCGCCTTCGGCGGTTTCTTTGAGACCGCGCGGCAACGAGCGGCCGATGCGCACCATCGCTTCGACGATCTCGTCCATCGGGATGACGGAGTCGACGCCTGCGAGTGCGAGTTGCGCGGCGGTGAGGCCGTGCACGGCGAAGAGCGCATTGCGTTTCACGCATGGCACTTCAACGAGTCCGCCGACCGGATCGCACACGAGTCCGAGGGTGTTCTTGAGCGCGATCGCGGCGGCGTTGATCACCTCGTGCACGCCGCCGCCCATCATGTACGCGACTGCGCCGGCGCCCATCGAGGACGCAACGCCGACTTCGTTCTGGCATCCGCCCGCGGCGCCGGAGATGTTCGCCGACAGCGCGATGATCGAGCCGATGCCGCCTGCGACGACGAGGGCGCGCACGGTTCTCTCCGGATCGATGTGGCGCTCTTCTTCGAGCGCGAGGAGCATGCCCGGCACGATGCCGCCCGCGCCGGCCGTCGGCGCTGCGACGATCACGCCCATGCGCGAGTTCTCGCCCATCACGCTGAGCGCGTAGAGCTCGGCCTTCACCGTCAGCGGATCGAGAAACGTCCGCCCCTCGGCGAACGCAGCCGCGAGCAGCTTCGCCTCGTTGCCGACGAGCTTGCCCATCGACGTGCCGCCGCTCTTGCCGCGCTCGACGCAATCGCGCATCACCGCGCGCCGCCTGCGCAGCGCTTCGAGAATGTCGTCCGCAGGAACGCCATGCTCCTGCGCATCGGTTTCGAGAAAAACGTCGGGCAGATCGCGGCCCGCCGCGAGTTGTTCGAGTGCTTTGAAGGATTCGATCATGGGATTTTGTCCAGGTAGCGCGCTTCCGCTACGTCCCCTACGGAACAAATCCGATGCAGCGCTTCATCCGAGATCGGCGAATCGACATCAATCTCCATGAATGCATCCTTCCCGCGCTGTTTGCGCGAGCAATACAACGACGCGATGTTGATGCCTTCCTCAGCGATCACTTGCGTCACCTCGGAGATCATGCCCGGGCGATCGCGATAGAAGAGCAGCAGCACCGGCGAGTCGCCTTTGAAGCGCGTTTGGAATCCATTGATGCGGAAGACTTCGATCACGCCGCCGCCGATCGACGAGCCGACGATCTCCGTCTCGCGATTCGGGCCTTGGATCTCGATGCGCACGCTGTTCGGATGCACCTCGCCGAGGTCTTCCTCGGCGAACTCGATCGTCACGCCCATCTGCTCGGCGATGCGAATCGCCTCGGGGATGCGCGGATCGTCGACGTTGAGACCGATCGCACCGCCGACGAGCGCGAAATCGGAACCGTGTCCGCGATACGTCGCCGCGAGCGGCGGATGCAGCACGAAGCGCACGGCGATCGGATCCTCGTCGAGGATCTCGCGCGCGACGCGGCCGAGGCGTGCGGTGCCGGCGGTGTGCGAGCTCGACGGGCCGACCATTACCGGGCCCATCACATCGAGAATCGAGACCTTGCGATCGTGTCGTGTCGCCATCGTCGCGTAGTCTAGAATGTCCCGCCGCCGATCACACGCATGTCCGCACGTCCCCTGATCCTCGTCGTCGATGACGACCAACCCATCCGGCTCCTGATGCGCAGCCTGCTCAACGAATTCGGCTTCGAGCCGATCCTTGCAGGCAACGGCGACGAAGCGATCGAAGCCGCGCGCACGCGCCGCCCCGATCTGATGCTGCTCGACAAAAACATGCCCGGCACGTCGGGCGAAGACGTGATTCGCACGCTGCGTGCCGAGCCGGACTGCGCGACGCTCCCGATCCTGCTCCTGACCGGCGATCCCGTCGACCCCGCCGAGCTCGCGCTTCTCGGCGCGAACGGCTGGGTGCAGAAGCCGTTCGACGTGATGGCGCTCGTCGAGAAGATTCGCGCGACGCTGGGCATCACGTAGGGACCGGCTCTCAGCCGGTCCGGGCCGGCTGGAGAGCCGGCGCTACGTTTCCATACGCTAAACTGCGCCGCCGGAGGCCACCCATGGCGCACATCGATGACCTGATCCGCACCGCGGTTTTCGCGGATGACGCGACCGCGAAGAGCGAGGCGCGCAAACGCATTCACATGCAGGCGCGGCAGAGCGGCGCGATCTCCACCTCCATCTTTCCGCTCTACGACGCGATCGGCCGCGGCGAGATCTCGCGGCAGTTCACCGTCCCCGCATTCAACATTCGCGCGCTGACGTACGACGTCGCGCGTGCGCTCTTCCGCGCCGCGATGCGCCACGACGTCGGCGCGTTTATTTTTGAAATTGCTCGCTCCGAGATCGGCTACACGGAACAGCGTCCGGCCGAATACGCGGCGTGCGTGCTCGCTGCGGCGATCGCCGAAAATTACAAGGGCCCCGTGTTCATTCAGGGCGATCATTTCCAGGCGAGTGCGAAGAAGTGGCAGACCGATGACGGCCGCGCCGCGGAGATCAAAGCGCTCGAGTCACTGATCGACGAGGCGATCGCCGCGGAGTTCTACAACATCGACATCGACACCTCGACGCTCGTCGATCTCTCGTTCCCGACGCGCGACAAGCAGCAGCGCACGAATTACGAGTACACCGCGCACTTCACGAAGTACATCCGCGCGCGCGAGCCGAAAGGCATCACGGTCGCGGTCGGCGGCGAGATCGGCGAAGTCGGCAAGTACAACACGCAGCCGGATGAAGTGCGCGCGTACATCGACGGCGTGCTGCGCCTGCTCGATGGCACGACCGGCATGGACAAGATCTCGGTGCAGACCGGCACGTCGCACGGCGGCGTTCCGATGGCCGACGGCTCCATCGCCGAGGCCAAGATCGATTTCGGCGTGCTGCGCGAGGTGACCGAGATCTGCCGCAACGAATATCGCATCGCGGGCTCGGTGCAGCACGGCGCGTCGACGCTGTCCGAAGAGGTGTTCAACCACTTCCCGGAAAACAACGCGGTCGAGATCCATCTCGCGACCGGATTCCAGAACATGATCCTCGACGCGCCGACGCTGCCGCAGTCGATGAAGGACGAGATCCGCGCGTTCTGCTTCGAGCATTGCACCGACGAGCGCAAGAGCGGCGAGACCGACGAGCAGTTCGTCTACAAGACGCGCAAGAAAGCGATCGGCCCGTTCAAGCAGCGCATGTGGGACCTCGGCGACGACGCAAAGCAGCCAATCATCGACGCGATCGAGAAGAAGTTCGAGTTCCTGATGGACAAGCTCGGCGTGTTCGGCACGAAAGATCTCGTCTCGAAGTACGTCCCGGTC
>DATKFO010000549.1:0-3899 GCA_035544355.1 Thermoanaerobaculia bacterium | reverse complement strand
AAGTTGCAGAGGAGAAGCGAAGACGCCGCCGATCTGCCTCTGCAACTTTGCAACTCTGCAACTCTGCTACTCGGAAGCGGCTGCATAATCCGCGCATGCTCGCTCGTGCGTTCATCGGGGCGCTCACGTTCGCAATTTCCGCGAATGCCGGCGTCGTCTACCACTTCTCGACGAAATTCGTCGGCGGCCGGTTCGAGGTCAAGCAGTCGGGAAAGGTCTGGGTCGAAGGGAACAGCTATCGCTTCGAGATCGATCCCGACGCATCGAAATCGCAGCGTCCGTTCGACGTCGCGATCTCGACCGACGCCGACACGACCGCGAAGTTTCTCAACACGAACAAACAGACGTGGTGGGACCGCCAGCGCGTCGGCACGATGACGCGGTCGTCGATGCTGTTCGATCTGCCGATGGCCGGCGGAAAAGTCGGACGCCGCCGCGTGCAGTTGAACGAAAACGGCACCGAAACGATCGCCGGGCACGAAGCGAAGAAGCACGTCATCGACATCGACTACCAGATCGAGGCGCGCATCGACGGCAGTCCGCTGCGCGGCAACGTGAAAGCGACGGCGATCATCTGGACCGCGGAGTCGCTCCCTCGCCTGCCGCTGCAACGTCCGCTCAAGACCGGCTTCGACGAAGTCGATCGCGATCTCGCGCAAGCGTCGGCGAAGATCAAAGGGATGGTGCTGCGCCACGAGCTCACCGTGACGCGTACGCTCGCAGGCGGTCCGCCGGTGACGGAGACCGTCACGACGATCGTCGACGACGTAGATGTGATGAACGTCGATCCGTCGCGGTTCGAGGTGCCGTCGGGATTCCGGTACGAAGCGCCGTAGCGGGCAGAAACAGCGAAGGATCCCTTTCAGGATCCTTCGCGATCAAGAGTTCCTGCGGACGATCTTACTAGTCATCCGTGTCGCAGCTCTCGAGCTCCTCGTCGGTGATCTTCCAGTACGAATCGTCGGCGCAGAGGTGCGCGCCCGCGATCACGCAGGAGTCGCCGTCTTCATCGACGACTTTGACGTCGTAGTCGTCGCACGGAATGCCGGTGATGGTGAAGGAGTCGCCCGTCCCCACGACCTTGTCGCCCAGCTGATCCTTGCCCCACTTGCCTTCGTCGGCCGGCGAGATGAACAGGTGGTGGATCTCCCAGTTGCTCGAGTTGATGATCTTGACCGAAGCGCCGCCCGCCGAAGCCGAGATCGCGATGCCGAGGGTGAATAGAAAAACAGCGACACGAGTGACTGCTTTTTTCGTCATATTGATTGCTCCTCTGATGTTGGACCTTTGGACCGATCGGAGTATACGGCGCGCTGGCCGCATTCGCCATCAAAGCAAGCGCTGCCGTCGGCATTTTCCTATCGCGAGAGCACCGGCAGCTTCGCCTTCTTCGCGAACATTTTCGCGAAGAGATCGCCTTTTTTCGCGACGCGGTTCGCCATCGTCTTGATGTTGAATTTCTTCGGATCGAGCTTCTTCGTGACTTCGCTCCACTCGAGCGGCGCGGAGACGGGCGCGCCGTCGATCGCGCGCGGCGAGTACGGCGCGACGACGGTTTTCCCGTAGCCGTTCTGCAGGCAGTCGAGATAGAGACGCCCGCGCCGCTTCGCGAGACTGCGCTCGACGGTGATGCCGGGCACTTGTCCGGCGACGGCCGCGCCGATCGCGCATGCGAATTCAACGACCTGCTCGTGCGAGTAGCCCGCCGCGATCGGCACGAACACGTGAATGCCGCGCTTGCCCGAGGTCTTCGGCATGCTCGGCAGCTCGAGATTCTCGAGCAGACCGCGCATCACGATCGCAGCTTCGATCGCCTGCTCGATGCCCTTCCCTTTCGCGGGATCGAGATCGAACAGGATCCAGTCGGGCTCTTCGAGATTCTGTGAGCGCGAAGACCACATGTGAATCGTGAGCACCGACATCTGCGCGAGCCAGCGCAGCGACTCGACGCTGTCGGCGATGAGATGTTTCACGGTCCCGCGCTCACTCACGCGCGCCGGCGTGTCGATCGTCGTGAGCCACGACGGCGCTTCCTTGCCGAGGTGCTGGTGGAACCACGAAGGCTTGTCGATGCCCTGATTCCAATGCTCGAGCGAAAGCGGGCGATCGCGCAGCGCTTTCAGCAGCGGACCCGAAAGTGCTTCGTAGTATTCGGCGATGTCGCGTTTGAGGATGCGATCGCGCGGATAGAGCAGGCGATCGGGATTGGTGAACGTGACGGTTGGTCGCGCGCTCGCGCGCTCGCGCGGGTGCGCGGTTGCGCGGCCTCGGGGTTTCGGCGTGGCGACGGGTTCTTCTTTCACCACTTCCTTCACGCTTTTGTCCTCCCGCAGTCCGAGGAATGATGGATGGCGCAGGCGGTGATCGGAGGTCCACTCCGTGAATGCGACCTGCGCGACGAAGCGCGGACGCACCCACGTCGCGTCGCGCTCGCGCGGAGCGTCGGCCGCCGGCGATTTCGGGATCACGTCCTTCGACAGTTCCTTTTGGAACCAGACGCGCTGCTTCGCGGAGAAGCCGGTGCCGACGCGGCCGGAGTAGCGCAGCTCGCTGTCTTCGTACACCGCGAGATGCAGCGCGCCGATCTCGAGCGAGGAGTGATTGCTCGGCTGGTATCCGATGACGATCAGCTCCTGCTGCTGGATCGCTTTGATCTTCAGCCACTCCTTCGAGCGGCGCGATTCGTACACGGACGAGTTTTTCTTCGCGATGATCCCTTCAAATCCCGCCTTCGCCGCGTGCGCGAGCGCGGCGTCGCCGCTCAGCGTCAGCTGCTGCGAGACTTCGATCCCGGCCGGCGTTTTCTTGCACAACTTTTCGAGAATCGCGCGGCGCTCGACGTACGTGAGCTTGCGCAGATCCTTCCCGTCCATCCACAACACGTCGAAGAGAATCAGTCGCTCCTCGCCGCCCTGCTGCAGCAGTTGGAATCGGGGCGTGCCGTGCTCGTCGACGACGACGACTTCGCCATCGAGCACGATCTCCTTCGCCTTGATTTTCTGCAGCGCGGCGAATGTGCGCGAGAATCGCTGCGAAAGATCGAGCTCGTTGCGGCTCAGCATCGCGTGCTCGCCGTCGACGATCGCGCAGATCGCGCGGTAGCCGTCGTATTTCAATTCGTAGCTCCACGTCGTCGCATCGCGCGGCGGAGACTCAGCCAGCGACGCGAGCATCGGCGGAAAGACGCGGCGGAGCAGTTGCTTCGGTGTCATGTCGTTGCGATGGGCGCGATCACATGGATCTCGTCGAATCCTTCAGCGAGCGAGGGAGGCACGATTTTCTTCGATGTCACGTAGATCGCGACGTCGGGAACGCGCGCGCGTCCTTCGCGTGCACGATTGCGCGCGACCGCGTCCTTCACGATCGCTTCGAAAAAATACGCGATCACACGCGCGCCGTGTTTCCTCGCGAGTGCGATCAGCGGCGCGCGCACGACGGGTGTCGGATTCGTGTTGTCGACGACGACCGGCTTCCCCGCGCGCAGCGCCTGCTCGATCATCTGCAACTGTTTCTGATCGCGATTCGCGCTCGTCATCAGGTCTTTCGAAACATGCACGTGTGTTGCCGCGAAGTGTTCACGGTAGTACGTCGACTTCCCCGCCGCCTGCAATCCAACCAGCACAACAACCTCGGGCACTTCAGTATCATCTGGTCATGACGCACGACGAGCAACTCCCGATTGCGATTCCGATCGAGCAGCTGAGGCAGAACGCCGCGAGTGTTGCCGATGCGCTCACGTCTGCAACCGAACCGTTGCCGGCGGATCTGCGCCAGCGCTTCATCGACGTGCGCACCGCGCTGTTCCAGCGCGGCATCTACGATCCGGTGCTCGTGCGCTACGACAGCGCGAGCGCACCGCGCGCATCGCTGAAGGAAATCGGCGAACAGTTGGCGGCGAT
>DATKFO010000548.1:0-3199 GCA_035544355.1 Thermoanaerobaculia bacterium | reverse complement strand
TGACATCGAGACGATTCGCGCGACCGAGCGCAACGTCGCGCATCGCCTCATCGAAGAATTCATGCTCGCGACGAACGAAGTCGTCGCGCGCGAATTGATCTTCGCGAATCAGCCCGGCATCTATCGCGTGCATCAGCAGCCCGATTCGCAGAAGCTGCAGGACCTCAAACAGGTCCTCAAAGAATTCAAGCTCACGCTGCGCGGCGACATGGACGACATCCGCCCCGGCGAATTGCAACGCGTGCTCAAAGCAGTGCAGGGCACGCCGGAAGAGCGCTTCCTCACGAACATCGTCCTACGCTCGATGAAGCGTGCGTTTTACGGCGAGGAATCGCTCGGGCACTTCGCGCTCGCGCTCGAGCACTACTGCCACTTTACCTCGCCGATCCGCCGCTATCCCGACCTCATCGTGCATCGCCGCCTCGCGGAGCTGATCACGACGGGCGCGCTGATCGGCGAGCGGCTCGACGAGATCGAGCGCGCGCATCCGCTGTACGCATCGCAGTCGAGCGATCGCGAACGGCGCGCCGAAGATGCGTCGCGCGAAGTGCTCGAGTGGAAGAAAGTCATCTTCATGCGCGACAAAGTCGGCAACGAGTACAGCGGCATCATCACCGGCATCGCGCCGTTCGGCCTCTTCATCGAGCTCGACGAGATCTTCGTGCAGGGGATGGTGCCGGTGGCGACGATCGGCGGCGATTTCTGGCTCTTCCGCGAGCGCGAGCATCGCCTGCGCGGCGAGTCCTCGAACCGCGAGCTCCGCCTCGGCGATCACGTGCGCATTGCCGTCCAGGCCATCGACGAAGACCGCCATCAGATCGAATTCCGTTTGCTCGAGGTCGCTGGCGCGCCGATTGCTCGGCGAGAATCGCGGACATGACGGACATCGCCACGCGCATCAAAGACCTCGTCGATCGCCGCGTCTCGCTCGAGACGCGCCTGCAAAACGAAAAGGGTGAATTGCCGGACGCGACGTCCGATCGCTACGACGCCGAGTACGCGACGCTGCAGCGACAGCTCGCCACGCTGTTCCGCGAAGCGACCGACGATCCGCAGCGCATCACGATCATGCTCGAGATGATGCGCATCCTCGAGAACCGTCTCGTCTACCTGCAGAACTTCATCGTCGATCCGACGACCGAGAATCGCGTGCTCGCGCAGCTCGTCACGAAGTTCATCGATCAGATCGCGCACGAGAAGCGCTCGATTCTCACGACGCTCGAAGCGACGTACTACCGCGCCGTGGCCGCGTTGTATGCAGGTGAGCCCGCGAAAGCGCGTGAAGGCTTCAGCGCGGCGTGCGCTTCCGAAGAATCGGACGAAGCGAACGACATCAAGTTCAAGTCGTACGTGATCCTCGGCAATCTCTCGCACGAAGAGCAGGATTTCGCGAAGGCGAAGGATCTGCACGAACAGTCGCTGCGCTATTCGGCGAACAACAACGTGACCGCGCAGGCGCTCGCGCTCAAGGCGCTCAACTCGTACGCGCTCGATGAGCACGACGACGCGCTGCATCTCTTCGAAGAATCGCTCACGCTGTTCGACGCGAACGAGCCGTTCTTCAACTCGTACTTCTTTCGCAACGCGCTTCTGTTCTGCGGCGCGATCTACTTCGATCGCAAAGAGCACGACAAGGCGGCGTCGTTCTACGAGCGCGTCGTCGAGAACGTCGACAAGAGCTCCTACGACTACTTCGACGCGCTCTCGCACCTCGGACGCATCCACTACGCGCGATCACGCTGGGAAGACGCGGCCGGCGCATTCGAAAAGGCCGTGCAAACGCATCGCTTCAGCGAGAACGAATACATCGTCGACACGTGGTTCTGGCTCGCGCGCGTGCATCTCAAGCGCAACGACTCCGCATCCGCGCGGCGCTACCTCGAAAAGATCGCCGCGAGCGACGTGCGCTACGAGAAGAAGCCACAAGCGGTCGAGCTGTTGCAGCGAATCGCGTAACCGTTGACAAGCCGCTACGATGGCCGTACGGTCTTCCGACTTCAGCAAGAGGGAGAAATCATGAAGAGATCCGCGACTCTGTTCGCCATCGCTCTGTTCACATCCCTTCCCATGCTCGCGCAGGACGCTCCTGCCAAAATAAAACCCATCACGCCGCCCGATCCGGCGAACGCTGCGATCTTCTGCAATCAGGGCTACGCGCTCTGCATCAAGGCACCGTGCGTGCCGATCGTCACGAGAAACTCGGACGGAACCTACACTTCGACGAGCGCGACCTGCGAGTGCGAGTTCATCTCCGGCTGGTCGATGGGGCCGGGAGACTGCACGTCGCGCAAGCCGGTGAAGGTCAACAACGGTCAGACGACGTATCTTGTCTCGACCTACTCGAACTACTTCAACGCCACGAACAAGACGATGACGTGCAACAACAAGCCGTGGGCGTGGTGCTACGGCTCGCCGTGCGTGCTCTCGCAGAAGAATCCCTTCATCGCGATCTGCACCTGTCCCGTGATTCCCGGCGGCGCGTCGATGACCCTCGGCGGTGGATGCGATACCGGGAAGTGCGATCAGATCTGGTCGGCCGCGTATCCGAAAGAAGACGCGTTCGCGAACCAGCACTTCTTTGACTACATGACCGACCACAACCTGCAACCGCCGCCACTGCCGCCCGCGACAGCTTGCCCGCCGTCGCCGACATCGACGACGAATACGAAATCGGAATAGGTGCCCACGGCCGAGGGATGTTGAAGGTTGAGGTTGAGATATGCGTCATCAGATCTTTGCGGTGTTGAGTATCGTTGTTCTCGCACTCTTATCGTCGTGTGCGACAGTTCCGATGGCGTCGACGCAAGCGGACGCCTCGGCAAAGCACTTCGAAGCGCCTCCAGAAAAATCTCGGATATATCTTGTGAGAGCCAGCAGTGTTGGGACCGCGATTCTTTTTCAAGTCACGGTGGATGACCGAATCATCGGCTCGCTGCCAGTGCACACGTATCTCGTCGTGGATGTACCTCCTGGGCCACATAACATTACGGCTCTTGGCGGCGAGAATGAGAGTGCTGTCCCGCTAACGACCGAGGCTGGAAAGGTCTACTTCCTTCGTGTTGGACCACGGCCCGGATGGATCCAAGCGCGTGTGGCGATCTATGAGCTTCCCGAAAATGAGGGCCGCCGAGTCGTTGCCGGCGCGTCTCTCGCGAAGGGTCGCAATCCGACGGGCGAGTAAGTCGGCGCGCCGGCGTGC
>DATKFO010000547.1:0-2918 GCA_035544355.1 Thermoanaerobaculia bacterium | reverse complement strand
TGTCGTGCCGCGTCCTTCGCTGAGATTCGTTCCCTCGATCAAGCACATGCCGGGATACACGGCCGCGGTGAACACGGTCGGCATGTTCGGCGACGGAATCACCCACGGCAGTCCGGTGTCGCCCCACCACATCGAACGTTTCCACCCGCGCATCGGCACGACGGTGAGGTTGCATTCGATGTTGTGCGCGTTGCGATAGAAACGCGCGAACCAATGCGCGAGCTCGCCCGCCGTCATGCCATGGCGCGTCGGCAGCGGAAAGAGTCCGACGAAGCTCGAGTACTTGTCCTCGCGGATGTTGCCTTCGAGATGAATGCCGTCGATCGGATTCGGACGATCGAGCACGATCACTTCGATGCCGAGTGGGGCGGCTTCGCGCATGCAGAGCGCCATCGTGTAGATGAAGGTGTAGTAGCGCGACCCGATGTCCTGCAAATCGATCACGAGCGCGTCGAGCGTGCGCAGCACATCGCGCCGCGGCTTCAGATCGTCTTCACTTTTTCCGTAGAGCGAGTAAACGGGTAGTCCTGTCGCGGGATCGATCGAGTGATCGACATGCGCCATGTCCTGCGCCTCGCCCCAGATCCCATGCTCCGGACCGAACAGCGCGGTAAGCGTCCATCCGCGTCCGTGCTGCAGCAGCTTCACCGCGTGCTGCAGATCGCGCGTGACCGCGCTTTGATTCGTGACGAGTCCGATGCGCTTGCCCTGGATGCGAAACGGTTCGTCGTCGATGAGAACTTCGAGTCCGGATTTCACGCTCATTCGTGTTTGGTCTCTCCTGCGAGCAACTGCAATGCGTGCGGAATGAGATCGAGGATCGCGCCGAGGCATTCGGTTGCGCCTGCGACGCTGCCTGGCACGTTCACGATGAGTGTCGCGCCGCGCGTCACCGCCTGCGCACGCGAGAGCGCCGCTTTCGGCGAGCTCGCGCGCATGCGCTCGCCGAACCCCAACACGACGCGCTCCGCAACACGCATCGTCGCCTCGGGCGTCACATCGCGCGCAGCGATTCCGGTTCCGCCCGTCGTGACGATGAGCCGCACGTTTGCATCGAGGATCGCGTTTGCGATTGCATCGATCTCGTCGGGCACGATCACGATCGCATCGACTGCGTAGCCGCGCGATTGCAGCAGCTCGCGCACCGCCGGACCCGAGCGATCTTCCCGCTCGCCGCGCGACGCGGCATCGGAGCAGGTGATCACGCGCGCGGATATCATGCGCGCGCGATTCTAATGAAGCGCACCGATTTCTCTTACGACCTCCCGCCTTCCCTCATCGCGCAGGAGCCTCGCCCGCGCGGACGCTCGCGAATGATGGTCGTCACCGGCGACTCGCTCGACCACGACAACTTCGCGAATTTCCCCAGCCGCCTCGGCGAACGCGACGTCCTCGTCATCAACGACACGCGCGTGATTCCGGCGCGTCTCTACGCGCGCCCGAAAGGCGCGATGAAGAATCCGATCGAGATCCTGCTCACACGCGAACGCGAGCCGATGACGTGGGAAGCATGGTGCAAGCCGGCGAAGCGCGTGCACGTGGGCGACACGCTCACGTTCAGCGACACGCTCACCGCCGACGTGCTCGAGAAAATCGAAGGAACGGTCGTGCTGCGCTTTCACGGCGACGCCGCGGAGATGGAGCGCATCGGCATTCCGCCACTGCCGCCCTACATCGCGCGCGAAGTTCCACGCGACGAGGATCGCGAGGCGTATCAAACCGTCTACGCGAGCGAGCGCGGCGCGATCGCGGCACCGACTGCAGGCTTGCACTTCACGCCGGAGATTCTCGAGCAGATCGCCGCGCGCGGCGTCGAGATCATCCGCATCACGCTGCACGTCGGCATCGGCACGTTCAAGCCAGTGAAAGTCGACGACATCGCCGAGCATCGGATGGACGTCGAACGCTACGAAATCAGCGCGGATGCAGCGGAGCGATTGAATCGTGCGCTCGACGAAAAGCGTCCGATCGTCGCGGTAGGCACGACGACCGTGCGCACGCTCGAAAGCGCAATTCGCGCCGGCGACGGCCATTTCGTCGCGGGACGCGCGGAAACGTCGATCTTCATCACGCCCGGATTTGTGTTCCGCGCGGTGGACAAGTTGTTAACGAACTTCCACCTTCCGGAATCGACCCTGCTGATGCTCGTCTCCGCGTTCGCCGGAATGGATACGATACGCCGCGCTTACGCCGAGGCGATCTCCGAGCGGTACCTCTTCTACAGCTACGGCGACTGCATGTTCCTCACGTCGAAAGGACCCACATGAAGCATTGTTTCGTCGCACTCCTCTGCCTCGCACTCGCATTTCCCCTCCTCGCGCAAACTCCGCCGCCCACTCCGCCGAGCGACAAGAAGGCCGAGCCGAAGAAGCCGGAGAAGGGCGAGCAGGAGCCGCGTCCCGAGCAGCAGGAGCTGCAGAAACAGGAGTCCCAGAAGAAAGACGCGCCTCCCGTTCCTGCGACCGTTCCGACGCCCGCGCCTGCGGAGCCGAAGAAGGACGAGAAGCCGAAGTGGGACGTGAACAACCCGCCCGGTCCGAAGCACGACGTCGCGATCGACGTCACGACCGGCACGTGGATGAGCCTCGACGTGAGTCCCGACGGCAAAGAGATCGCCTTCGATCTCCTCGGCGATCTCTACACGATTCCGATCGGCGGCGGCGAAGCGAAGTCGCTCACGAGCGGCATCGCGTGGGACATGCAGCCGCGTTACTCGCCGAACGGCAAGTGGATCGCGTTCACGAGCGATCGCGCCGGCGGCGACAACATCTGGATCATGAATCGCGACGGCTCGAAGCCGCAGCCGGTCACGAAGGAAAGTTTCCGCCTGCTCAACGAGCCTTCGTGGTCGCCTGACAGCGAGTATCTCGTCGCGCGCAAGCACTTCACGTCCGAGCGCTCCGCCGGCGCGGGCGAGA
>DATKFO010000546.1:0-3871 GCA_035544355.1 Thermoanaerobaculia bacterium | reverse complement strand
GCCATTCTGGCTTCTCCTCCTCCTCGCCATCGCCGCGCGCGTTGCGCTCCTCGTGCGCGACCGCCGCGAGAGCGTCGGCGCTTTCAGCTTCTCCTCGTTCTCACTCCTCGCGCCGCCGCGCGGCATTCGCCTCCGCCTCGCGTGGATTCCGTTTCTTCTCGAAGCGCTCACGCTCGTGCTCGTCGTCGTCGCGCTCGCGCGTCCGCAGCGCATCACGCGTCACGCGGCGAGCGATCGCTTCGGCATCGATATCGTCATCGCGCTCGATTCCTCGGGCAGCATGGCCGCGGAAGACTTCACGCCGCGCAATCGCTTCGCGGTCGCGAAAGATCTCATCGGCGAATTCATCAAGCGGCGCCAAGACGATCGCATCGGCATCATCACGTTCGGAACGAGCGCCGCGACGCGCGTGCCGATCACGTACGACCGCCGCATCGCCGAGGCGATTCTGGATAAGGCGAAGATCAGCGAACATGGGCCGGGCACTGCGATCGGGCAGGCGCTCGCGACCGCGGTGAATCGCCTGCGCACGTCGAAGACGCGCACGCGCGTCGTCATCCTCATCACCGACGGCGTCAACACCGCGGGCGCGATCGATCCGCTCGTTGCCGCGCGCATCGCCGCGAATCGCGGCATCAAGGTCTACACGATCGGCGTCGGCAGCGAAGGAATGGTTCCGATGCCGGTCCAGCAGCAGAACCGATTCACCGGCGAGATCGAAACCTTCTACCAACAAATTCGCGGCGAGATCGATGAGAAGACGCTCGCAGCGATCGCGGAGACGACGAACGGCGCGTACTTCCGCGCGACCGATCCCGCGGCGTTCAGCGAAGTACTGCGGCGCATCGATCGCCTCGAGAAATCGCGGCTCAGCGCGCCGAAGCAGGAGCAGGTCGACGAGCTGTACGCGTGGCCTCTCGGCGCGGCACTCGGCGCGCTCGCGCTCGCGCTGCTGTGCGGCGAAACGTTATGGCTGAAGGTGCCGGCATGACGTTCCGCGTGCTCTCGCTGCTCTGGCTTCTTGGCATCGTGCCGTTCGCGCTCTTCTTTCTCGTCGCACGCGAGCGTCATCGCGATCGCGTTGCGCGCCGCTTCGCGTCCGAACGATTGCGCGGCGTGACGAATCCCGCGCGCTGGCTGCGTCCGTGGCTCCTCGGCATCGCGCTCGCGGCCTCGGTCGTTGCGCTTGCCGGACCGTACGCTGGATACACGACCGTGCCGATCTTCGCGCGCGAAGCGAATCGCGTGATCCTCATCGACGTCTCGAACAGCATGGCCGCGGAAGATGTCGGCACGTCGCGGCTTTCCGCAGCGAAAGCGATCGCGAAGCGGATCGTCGACGCGCAAGTCGGACGGGTCGCGCTGATCGTGTTCGAAGCCTCGCCCGACGTCGTCGCGCCGCTGACGAGCGACGGCGACGCGGTCGTCGCATTGCTCGACACGCTCGATGCCGGCGAGCTCGGGCAGCCCGGCTCCGACATCGGCGGCGCGATCATCGCCGCACTGCGTCTCGTCGAAGACGATCCGACGCTGAAGGCCGACATCGTGCTGATCAGCGACGGTGAGGAGCAGGGCATGCGTTTGAGCGATGCGCTGCAGCGCGCGAAAGCGAAGGCGATTCCGGTCTCGACGATCGTCATCGGTGATTCGCGCGGCGCGCAAATTCCGTCCGACGGCGGACCGATGAGCGATGACGCAGGAAAGCCGATCACAACATACGCACGTCCGGATGTGATGCAACAGATCGCGCGCGAGACCGGCGGACGCTTCTTCGAGAATCCATTCGCAGAGCACGCGCTCGATGCGCTGCTCGCGCAGCGACCGAGTGGCGCGCAGCACGCAACGCACGTCCGCGTGCCGATCGATCGCTATCAGTGGCCCCTCGGCATCGCATTCTTCGCGCTGTTTCTCGGCTCGCTCGCGAATCGAGGTGCGGAATGATCTGGCTCCTCGTGCTCGCGCTCGTAGTTCCGATTCGCGAATCGAATTCGCGTGCGTCGACGGTGCGCGGCGTGAAGGAGTTCGAGAAAAAGGAGTACGCGCAAGCGATCGCGTCGTTCGCCGATGCGCGCAAAGCGTCGCCGACGTCGCAATCCGCATTCAACCTCGGCACCGCCCAAATCGCGGAAGGCCAGCATGCGGAAGGATCGGCGACGCTGGCCGAGGCGATGAAGGATCCGAAGCTGCGCGCGGATGCGTTGTACAACCGCGGCAACAGCGCGCTCGATGCGAAGGCCTTCGATCATGCGGTGCGCGATTTCGCCGAGGTGCTGCGATTGCGGCCGAATGACGCGCGGGCGAAGCGGAACCTCGAGATCGCGCTGACGCGACGCGCGCAACAACAGCAGCAGGGGAGCGGGCAGGACAAGAGCTCGACGCAGCAGGGGCCGGGCGGACAGAAGCCGCAGCCCGCGCCCGCGAATCAACAGCAGAAGCAGGCGAAAAAAGGCGAAGCGGATCAGGAAGCGCTGCTACGCGCGATCGAACAGCAGGAGCGCGAGGAGCTTTCACGCATGAATCGCGCGGGGCGCAGTTCGGCGAAGGTGGGGTGGTGAGGCGCGGGTTTTCGTTTGCGCTCGCGTTGTTGGCGGCGAATGTTTGCGCGAACGAGCTCACCGTCGATCGCCGCACGATCCAGATCAACGAGCTCGTGACGATTTCCGTCGAGCTCGAAGGCGCGTTCGCAGGCGTCGATGATCTCAAGGTGCCGGTGCAGAATCTCGAGATCGTCAATCAGCTCGGCGGCTCGACGACGATCTCGATCACGAACGGTGGCTTCAGTCGCCGCAAGATTTTGCGATACCTCGCGCGGCCGCTCGCACCGGGGAGTGCGCTCGTCGGACCCCTCGTGATCCGCGACGCGAATGGGCAGCGCGAGACGCTCGCGCCGGTGTCGCTGCAAGTGCTGCCCGATGTCGCCGCGACGTTGAATGATCCCGCGGCGATTTTGAAGGAGCTGCGTGCCACGGATCGTGATGCGTTTTTCGTCGTCGCCGAGATCGACAAACAAGAAGCGTTCGTCGGCGAGCAGGTCGTCGTCACGTGGTGGTTGTACAACGCGATCGAGATGCGGCAGCCGCAGCTCGGGCCGTTGCCGTCGCTCAGCGATTTCTGGAGCGAAGATCTCGACGTGCGCGGCGCGGAGCCGGAGCAAGTGATGCTTGGCGATATGATCGCGTTCAAATCGCCGGCGCGGCGCGTGATGCTCTATCCGCTGCACACGGGCAATCTCACGATCCCAGGGCTGACCGTGCGCGCGCAGGTGATGCGGCCCGTTCGCGTCGGACCGTTTGGCATGCTCGAAGGGCGGGTCGCGGAGGTGAGCTACACATCGGTGCCGCTGACGATGCACGTGAAGCCGTTGCCGGACGGCACGCGCGTCGATGCGGTCGGCGAGTTGTTTCTCTCGTGCGGAAAAGCGACGCAGTCGAATGGCGGTCCGGTCGTGTTCGACGTCGCGTTGTCAGGACGCGGCAACATGCGTGCTGCTGCGCGTCCGCATTTCGATGGCGATGTTGCAGGCGCGATCGAAATCGAAGAAGGACGCGTCGTTGCAGCGCGCACGAGTGAAGGCGCGACGTCATCGCGGCATTGGAAGTTTCTGATTTTTCCCGAGAAGGCGGGGTTGCTGCAGATTCCGCCGATGTCGACGAGCGTGTTCGTGCCGTCGCTCGCATCGACGCGCGTCCTGCGCTGCGGCGCGCAGACGCTCGACGCGCAGACGGTCGTCGTGCACGCGCCGAGCGCGCAGTCACGTGCGGCGCGGAGTGTCGAGCGTCGTCAGTGGCTGCCGTGGGTTGTGGGTGGATCTCTGGCGTTGATTTTCCTGTTGATCGCGAGTCCGCGCGCGAAACGTGCGATTGCATCACGC
>DATKFO010000545.1:0-2796 GCA_035544355.1 Thermoanaerobaculia bacterium | reverse complement strand
GCGATCTCGCGGCTCGTCCCCGACGTTGCGATCGTCGATCTGAAGCTGCCGGATGGATCGGGACTCGATCTCCTCCATCGCGTCAAGGAAACCTATCCCGACGTCCCGGTCATCATCCTCACCGGCCACGCCACGGTCGACTCGGCGGTCAAAGCGCTCAAGGTTGGTGCCGAGGATTACGTCACCAAGCCGGTTGACCTGCCGCGACTTCAAGTGATCCTGAAGTCGATCGAAGACAAGCAATTGATGAAGCAGGAGATTCTCGAGCTCCGCCGTCAGTTGCAGAAGATGGGCGCCCTCGGACACCTCGTCGGCAAATCGCGCTCGATGCAGAAGCTCTTCGAAGAGATCGAGATGGTCGCGAACACCGACGCGAACGTCTTCATCGTCGGCGAGTCGGGCTCGGGAAAAGAAGTCGTCGCGAACACGATTCACACCCTCTCGCGCCGCCGCGCGAAGCCGTTCATCGCCTTCAACTGCGGCGCGATTTCGCCGACCCTCATCGAGTCGGAGATCTTCGGCCACGAGAAGGGCGCGTTCACGAACGCGATCAAGCGCCGCGAGGGCTACTTCGAAGTCGCGAAGGGCGGCACGGTGTTTCTCGACGAGATCACCGAAATGCCGCTCGAGCTGCAGGTGAAACTGCTGCGCGTGCTCGAGGAAGGAAAGTTCCGGCGCGTCGGCGGCAACGAAGAGATCAACATCGACGCGCGCATCATCGCGGCGTCGAATCGCGACACCGCACGCGCGATCTCGGACGGAAGACTGCGCGAAGATCTCTACTATCGCTTGAACGTCTTCCCGATCGAAGTGCCGCCGCTGCGCGAGCGCCTCGAAGACATCCCGCTGTTCGCACACTTTTTCCTGCAGAAGCTCAACGAGACCGAAGACAAAAAGGTCGAGAAGATCGAAGCCGACTTCATCGAAGCGCTGCAGGGCTACGAATGGCCGGGCAACGTGCGCGAGCTGCGCAACGTCATCAACCGCGCATTCATCATGGCGCGCAACAACGCGCTCACCGTCGAGTGCCTCCCCGAAAAACTCTTCGGCACGCGCAAACGCCGCGCAAAGAACAGCGTCACCCTCCCGCTCGGCCAGCCGATGGAAGAGGTCGAGCGCATCGTGATCGAAGAAACGCTCAACATGACCGACGGCGACCGCCGCAAAACCGCCGAGATCCTCGGCATCTCCTACAAGACGCTCTACAACAAGACCAAGAAGTACAAGAGCGCGGGTGGGGATGATGAGGACGAAGAGTAGGCCTGGTGATCAGTGATCGGTGATCAGTGCTCGAGGAGGTGTTTCTTGACGCGTCACCACCTCGATCACCGACCACCGATCACCCTCCACCAACGGTAGCGTTTTTGCCACGCTCCCCCACCTCTGCTACCGTCCCCGCCACCAGTGCCGCGGAATTTTGAGTGTCCGCGGCGCAGTTTGGGGCGTTCCGCAATGGCCAAGAACCTCGTTATCGTCGAATCTCCCGCAAAAGCGAAGACGATCAACAAATTCATCGGAAGCGATTACGTCGTCAAGGCTTCGGTCGGTCACGTGCGTGATTTGCCGAAGAGCGAGCTCGGCGTCGACGAAGAAACCTTCGAGCCGAAATACGAGGTTCTCGAAGGCAAAGAGAAGGTCGTCAGCGAGCTGAAGGCCGCCGCGAAGAAGGCCGACACGATCTACATCGCGTCCGACCCTGATCGCGAAGGGGAAGCCATCGGCTGGCACGTGATGAAGCTTCTCGGCGGCGACTCCAAGAAAGTCCGCCGCATCCTCTTCCACGAGATCACCAAGAACGCGGTCAGGAAAGCGATCTCCCAGCCGGGCGAGATCGACATGAACAAGGTCAACGCGCAGCAGGCTCGCCGCGTGCTCGACCGCCTCGTCGGTTACAAAATCTCGCCGCTGCTGTGGGACAAAGTGCGCCGCGGCCTCTCCGCCGGACGCGTGCAGTCGGTCGCGATGAAGATGATCGTCGACCGCGAAGAGGCCATCAAAGCGTTCGTTCCGGAAGAGTACTGGACGTTCGCCGCGAAACTCTCCGCGCAGAATCCGCCGCCGTTCATCGCGAAGCTGGCGAAGGTCGACGGCAAGAAAGCCGACGTCGTCAACGAAGAGCAGGCGCGAGCGATCGAGTCCGCGCTCAAGGGCGGCAGCTTCGTCGTCAGCGAGATCGCGCGGAAAGAAAAGAAGCAGTCCGCCGCGGCGCCGTTCATCACCTCGACGCTGCAGCGCACCGCGTACAACCGCTTCAAGTATCCGGTGAAGCGCACGATGCAGATCGCGCAGAAGCTCTACGAAGGCAAAGAGCTCGGCGACTCCGGCTTCGCGGGTCTCATCACCTACATGCGCACCGACTCGGTGCGCACGAGCGACGACGCCATCACCGAAGTGCGACAGTATATCGGCACGAAATACGGCGAAGATATCCTTCCCGAAAAACCGAACACATATCGTGTCAAGAAAGCTGCACAGGCGCAGGACGCACACGAGGCCATCCGCCCGACGTCGATGGATCTCGATCCCGAGAAGGTCAAGGACTTCCTCACCCGCGAGGAGTACAACATCTACAAGATGATCTGGGATCGCTTCGTTGCGTCCCAGATGAAGCCCGCGCTGTTCGACGTCACGGACGTCGACATCGCCAGCGGCCCGTACACGCTCCGCGCCTCGGGCGAAGTGCTCAAGTTCGCCGGCTTCCTCGCCGTCTTCCGCGATGCGACCGACGAAGACGACGAAGAGAAGCACGACGAGAAAGCGCTCCCCGCGATGAACGAGGGCGAAGCGCTCAAGCTC
>DATKFO010000544.1:0-5753 GCA_035544355.1 Thermoanaerobaculia bacterium | reverse complement strand
GCCCGAACCCGCGTCATGCGAACGCGGAACGCGGAACACGGAACGATGAACACGGAACGAGACCTTCCGCCGGTTCATCGTTCCGCGTTCCGTGTTCCTCGTTCGTTCTTCGCGACTTCAGGACGACGGGAATTCGGGCGGCTGCAAGCCGCCCCTACGATGCTCTAACGCGTGATTCGATAACCGTCACCCTCTACCACCAGCGCCGCGAACCCGAGGCGCTTCACCGTCTCGCGCACGCTGCGTGCGGTCGTGATGTCGATCTTGCGTCCGAGTGATTGCGGATCGATCGCCTTCTTGCCGAACAGCGTCTTCGCGCTCGCGAGGAGCACCGGCGTCTGGTACGCGGGATCGCCGGAGAGTTGATCGATCGTCGAGACGTAGGGGAACACGACTGCGGACTTGTTCGCATCGTTCGCGCACGGATCGTCGATGAAGAATTCGAGCGAGGCGCGATCGACTTCGATCGGCAGGCGGTCTTGCATGTGGCCGAGGGGCGGGACCTGGAACGGCGCGCGATTCAGCTTCGTGTTGCCGTTCACGTCGAACACGGTGACGAACATCGTTACGCTGCAGCGGCCGAGGTTCACGGCGCCGATGTTCGTGCGCCATCCGAGCGCGGAGACGTTGCGGATGCCGTGCGCGATCGCGCTGATGCCGTCGGTGTCGATGTCCTGCAGGCCCGTCCACGTGCCGGGAATCGTCTGGCCGTACGTGCCGTCGCTGCGATTGTTGTACGTGTTCGTGGTGACGAGGAACGAGCGATCGAGCACCTGATTCGGCACGCCGGGATTGTCTTCGGGGAACGTCGCGATGAAAAGCGAGCCGGTTCCGTTGACGTCGAAGAGATCGGCGAGGATGTTGTCCGAGTACGCGACGGAGTTCGCGGGAACGCGGATCAATTCTTCGAGTCCCGTTCCGCCGCCGGTCGGCTGATACACGACGCTGACGACGAGCGCGTAATCGAGCTGCGGATTGAAAACGCTGAACTGCGTCATCCAGCGCGTTGCGAACGCGCCCGGAACGTTGGCCGCGGCGGGAATCACGTAGGTGTCGTTCACCTGCGCCGCAGCGGGAAGAGCGAGGAGAAGCGCGAGGGAGATCAGCTTGAGGAGTTTCACAGGATGTTCCTTTCGAGCACCGGCGGCGCTCGCTTTTGCAGATGAGGTGCCGCGAGCCTCGTCCGGTAACCCGTTGATTCTTCTACTGCCCACCGCCTACTGCCTACAGCCCACCGCCCCCCTCACGCTACACTACGTCCATGAATCAGATCAGCGATCGTCTCCGCGGAGTGGTGCAGTCCGACATCCGCCGAATGTCCCGCGAATGCGAGCGAGTCAACGGCATCAACCTCGGCCAGGGCATCTGCGACCTGCCCACGATTCCCGAGCTCGTCGAGGGCGCGTGCGACGCGATCGCGTCGTCGAAAGCGACCTACTCGAAGTTCGAAGGAATCGATCCGCTGCGCGAGCGCGTCGCGCGCAAGATCGAGCGCTTCAACGGCTGGCGCGTCGATCCTGCGAAGGAGATCGTCGTGACGGTCGGATCGACAGGCGGCTTCGCGGCTGCGGCGATGGCGACGCTGAACGCGGGCGATGAAGTCATCCTCTTCGAGCCCTACTACGGCTATCACCTCAACACGCTGCGCGTGATCGGCGTCGAGACGAAGTTCGTGCCGCTGCGACAGCCCGACTGGTCGATCGATTTCGACGAGCTGCGGCGCGCATTCGGTCCGAAAACGCGCGGCATCGTCGTCTGCACGCCGTCGAATCCGTGCGGCAAAGTGTTCACGCGCGACGAGCTCGAAAAAATCGGCGCGCTGTGCACGGAGTTCGGCGCGTGGGCGTTCACGGATGAGATCTACGAGTACATCGTGTACGACGGGCGGCATCATGTGTCGATGGCGTCGATCGAGTCATGCCGCGACGTGACGATCACGATCAGCGGATTCTCGAAGACGTTCTCGGTGACGGGATGGCGCATCGGCTACGTCGCCGCGGACGCGCGCATCGCGGCGCCGATCGGACTGATGAACGATCTGTTCTACGTGTGCGCGCCGACGCCACTGCAATGGGGCATCGCGCGCGCGCTCGAGATCGGCGAGGAGTACTACCGCAATCTCGCCGCCGACTACGAAAAGAAGCGCGACCTGCTCGCGAGTGCGCTCGAAGAAGGCGGGTTCAAGCCGTTCGTGCCGCAGGGCGCGTACTACATGCTCGCGGAGATTCCGTCGGAGTTTTCCGATGCGCGCGCGGCTGCGATGACGCTCATCGAAGAAAGCGGTGTCGCGTCCGTGCCGGGCGCGTCGTTCTACGCGAGCGGCGGGGGCGATCGCCTGCTGCGCTTCTGCTTCGCGAAAGACTTCGCGGCGCTTGAAGAGGCGTGCGCACGTCTCGCGCGGAAAGCGGTGGTTTAGGAGTGCGGTGACGAAGTCACCGCTTTGCGATCCGGATCAGAAAGCGGTGACTTTGTCACCGCACTCCGAAACTACTTCTTGTGTGCGGCGCGGAGCTCGACGAGCACGTCTTCCGCGTGTTTCTCGGTATCGACTTTCTTCCAGATCTTCTTGATGCGGCCGTCGGGGCCGATCCAGTACGTCGTGCGGGCGATGCCCCACGTCTTGCGGCCGTACATGTTTTTCTCTTTCCACACGCCGTACATCTTCGCGACGTCGGCGGTCTGGTCGGAGAGCAGCGGGAAATTCAGGTTGAACTTGCCGCGGAATTTGTCGTGGCTTTCGAGGGAGTCGGCGGAGACGCCGAGGACGACGGCGTGTTCTTTGGTGAGATCGGATTCGTGATCGCGGAACGAGCACGCTTCCTTCGTGCAGCCGGGCGTGTCGTCCTTCGGATAGAAGTAGAGAATCACGTCCTTTCCGCGGAACTCCTTGAGGGAAATCTCTTTTCCCCGAGTGGAGGGAAGGCGAAAGTCGGGAGCGGCGTCTCCGACTTTGGGATCGTAGAAATCCTGCATTTTTTCTCCAGAGTGAGCAGTGGGCAGTCGGCAGTGGGCAGAAATCGATCTGCCGACTGCCAACTGCTCACTGCCCACTAATTCACTGATCCGAAGAGAACTTTTTCCGCAACCAGCACGGCGTTGAGCGCCGAGCTGCGGCGGAGATTATCGCAAACGGCCCACACCCAGAATCCGCCGGGAATCGAGCGATCGGCGCGCACCTCGGCGATGAGCACTTCGTCTTTTCCCGCCGCGTCGATCGTGCCGAATTGCTGATCGCCTTCGGGGAACGCGAGCGCGGGATTCGCCTGCAGCGACTCGACGATGTGCGCGACGTCCGTCTTCTCGTTCAACTTCACGAACAGCGAGAACGTGTGGCTGTGAAAGATCGTCCCCTGCGTGATGAGCAGCGCGAGCTGCGTGCGCGGATCGGTGAGCGCGCGCACCTGCGCCACGATGAAGTCTTCGTTGTGCTCGAGCGCGGGATAGAGATTGAACGCGAGCTGGCGATCGAAGATCTTCGTCGGCACCTGTTCGATGTTCAGCACTTTGATCGTCTGCTGCGCGAGCTCCTCGACGCCTTCCTGGTCGAGCTCCGATGCCGGTTGCACGACGGTCGCGGTGCAGGTCTCGATCGGATGCACCTTCGCGATCTCATGGAGGATCAGCGCGATCGGAATCGCGACCGGATGCGGCGAGACGAGCACGCGATCGTTCGCGTCGATCTCATCGAGGTTGAGGCCCGCGATCGCGAGCTTCGCGTCTTCGACCGTCGATGGCTGCGACACATCGATCGCGACGTAGCCTTCGGGATCGGTCACCCATTCGCGATTTCCCGCGGGCGGACCGCAGAAGAACACGAGATCGAGATCTTCGAGCTCCTCTTTCGTCGCGGCGGTGACGACCGCCGGCTCATCGCCGATGTCGGTGAGTGCGCCGGCAGCGGTGCCGGTCGAGTCGAGCAACACGACTTTGTCGAACGGAAACGCGCGCTCGCGAAGAATCGATTTGATCTCGTTGCCGACGAGCGTGAGTGGATTGACGATGCCGATGCGAAATCCGGAAGGGGACTTGGGTTTCATGTTTACGGTGTCTCGACGGGTGCGACGACTTCTTCTTCGACCTTGCGCGGGAACGCGATCGACCAGAGCTTCACGATCGGGCCGGAGAGAAGGTAAAGGACGGCGCCGAGGAACCAGAACTCGCGGGGCCAATAGAAGGCGAGGCCGATGATTGCCGCGAACACGACGAAGTACATCAGCGAGCGTTCCTTCTGCAGGTTGAGCCCTTTCTGGCTGCGGTAGCGGATCGGCGAGACCATCGAGAACGCGGTGGCCGCGGTGACGGCGAGCACCATGAACGCGAAGGAGCGATCCTTCACCGGCGCCGGCGTGTAGAAAATCATCGCCGCGAGCGTCAACGCGCCCGCGGGACTCGGCAATCCGACGAAGTAGCGGTAATCCGTTTTTCCCGTCTGCACGTTGAAGCGCGCGAGTCGCAGCGAGACCGCGGCGAGAAACAGGAACGCGATGCCGCCGCCGAGCTTCTCCAGCACGTTGAGGCCCCACGCGTAGACGAGCACCGCGGGCGCCGCGCCGAACGTGACGACATCCGCGAGCGAGTCGTACTCCTTGCCGAACTCGCTCGTCGCGCCGAGCTGGCGCGCAACGAGTCCGTCGAACGTGTCGAAGATCGCGGCAAAGAGAATCGAGAGGCATGCGGTCTCGAACGCGGCTTCGATCACCCCGACCGGCTTGCCCGACGCGATCGCCTCGATCGCTTTCATGCTGTACAGCATCGAGCGGAAGCCGAAGAAGACGTTGAGGATCGTGAGCGTCGTCGGGACGACGTAGACGCCGCGCCGGAGGTTCAACTTCACCGGCTTCATCTCACTCCTCGATCTCCGCGATGACGGTCAGGCCGACTTTCACCTTGTCGCGATTCTGCACTTTGATCACCGCTTTCGCGGGGAAGAAGATGTCGACGCGCGAGCCGAACTTGATCATGCCCACGCGCTCGCCGCGCACGATCTCGTCGCCTTCTTTTTTGTCGAAGACGATGCGGCGCGCGAGCAGTCCCGCGATCTGCTTGAACGCGAGCGTGGTGCCGCGCGCATCGGTGACGACGCAAAGATTCTGCTCGTTCTCTTCCGATGATTTGTGCGACATCGCCGGAATCTTTTTTCCGGGCGAGTAGCGGTAGTGCACGAGGCGTCCCGTGATCGGCGCGCGATTCACGTGCACGTCGAACACGGACATGAAGATCGAGACCTGTCTCGTGAGTCCCGGCCAGATCTCGCCGTCCGGAATGTCTTTGATCAGGACGACGGTGCCGTCGGCAGGCGAGAGAACGTCGACGTGACGTTCGGAGCCGCGACGATGCGGGTCGCGGAAAAAGTTCAGCAGAAACGCGGCGATGAGGCCGAAGACGATCGCGGCGATGTAACCGACGTCCGTCTGCACCAGCAGCGACAACGCCGCGAGGATGATGACGGGGATGATGAAGACCCATCCCTCGCGAGCGAAGCGCAACCGCATTCTCGGATCCCCCGGCGCGGGATCTTATGCAAAGGGGGTTCCGTTGGGAACCCCCTCGCGTGCACGCTGCTACACGGTGACGTGTGAATGTTCCCAGATGCGGATCCTCTCCGCCATCTGGTCTTTCAAGTGGAGCTTCCGCTTCTTCAACGTCTTTTCCTCGATCTCTTCGTCGGTCGTGACGTCTCGTTTACTCGTCAGCTCGCTCAGTCGCGATTCACAACGACTGTGCTCTTCGGCGAGCTGACGAAAGGCAGGGTC
>DATKFO010000543.1:0-2306 GCA_035544355.1 Thermoanaerobaculia bacterium | reverse complement strand
AGGTGGATCAGGTTGCCGTGCTGGTCGCCGAGGATTTGGACTTCGATGTGGCGCGGTTGCGGGACGAACTTTTCGGCGTAGACCGCGGCGTCGCCGAAGAACGATGCGGCCTCGCTCGTGACGCGCTCGAATGCAGGGCGCAGATCTTCTTCGCGCGCGACGTAGCGAAGTCCTTTGCCGCCGCCGCCCGCCGCGGCTTTGATCATGATCGGATAGCCCGCGCCGCGCGCGAAGTCGACGATTTCGTCGACGGATTTCACCGCCTCGGTGAGTCCGGGCACAACCGGCACGCCAGCGGCTTTCATCCGCTGGCGGCTCTCGGTCTTCGAGCCCATCGCGTCGATCGATTCGGGAGACGGTCCGATGAAGATGATGCCGGCGTCGCGGCACGCGCGCGCGAAGTTCGCGTTCTCCGCGAGGAATCCGTAGCCGGGATGAATCGCATCGGCGCGGGTTTTCATCGCGGCGTCGAGGATGCGATCGATGCGCAGGTAACTCTCACGCGACGGCGCCGGCCCGATCGGCATCGCCTGATCGGCGTACAGCACGTGCAGCGCGGCGCGATCGGCCTCGGAGTAGACTGCGACGGTCGGATAGCCGAGCTCGCGACACGCGCGAATGACGCGCACGGCGATCTCGCCGCGATTGGCAATCAGCACTTTCACGGCGCGTGATTGTATGCTGCCCGCGTATGACCGAAGATTTGAATCAGCAGCGGATGCAGTTGCTCGCCGGCGTCGTCAGCACATTGCTCGCCGATTTGAAAAACGGCACGGGCGACAAGGATCGCCGGCGCCAGGTCGAAGAGTGGATGCGCACGCTCGCGGAGAAATATCCCGAGTTCAAGATCGAGACGGGACTGCGCGACTACTACCTCGCCGAAGCGGAGCGCCTGCGCGGCGATTTCGACAAAGCCGCAGACCTCGGCGAGAAGCTCGCGCTCGGCAGGAGCATCGAGGCGTTTCTCGATCGTGCGGCGGACTACGATCGAAGAATCAGCGAGAAGTGAAAAACAAAAAGCTCGCCGATCGGCGAGCCTTTATGGTGCCCAAGGCCGGACTCGAACCGGCACGGATTTCTCCACACGCCCCTCAAACGTGCGCGTCTACCAATTCCGCCACTTGGGCTGGCGATGCAAAGATCAACGAGGGGTTACTTCTTCAACTACTTCTTGATGGGGGCCGATGACGTTGCCGCGGGCTCTTCCATCGCCGAACGACGCGGACGTGCCTGAAGCACCGCCAGCGTCATCGAGGTGATGACGAAGAGCACGAAGAACGCCGTCGTCAATTTGTGCAGGAGCGTCGTCGCGCCGCGCGCGCCGAACGCTGTCTGCGATCCGCCGCCACCGAACGCGCCGGCGAGATCCGCGCCTTTCCCCTGTTGCACGAGGACGACGAGGATCAGGAACAGGCTGATGATGACGTGCAGGATGACGAGAAGGACAATCATGGATTCTCCGATGCCAGACCGCTAACCGGTCAAGGGTGCGAATTCTTCCCCGGATCACGAAGCCGAGTCAAGGCCGGCTCGGATCGCCAGAAACTTCGCAGCATCGAGGCTCGCGCCGCCGACGAGAAATCCGTCAATGTCCCCGTTTTCAACAAGATCCGCGACGTTGTCGGGCGTGACGCTGCCGCCGTAAAGAACCGACGTCGCGACGTTCGGCAATCGCTTGCGAATCATCGCGACGGTCTCGCTGACCATCACGCCGCTCGCGTTGCGTCCCGTGCCGATCGCCCAGATCGGCTCGTACGCGATGACGACGTCGCGATCGAGCAGCGGCGCGATCGCTTCGAGCTGCTTCGCGAGAAATTGTTCGACGTTGCCTGCATCGCGCACCGCGAGGTCTTCGCCGATGCAGACGATCGGCAGCAGGCCGACGCTCAACGCGAGCTCGAGCTTCGCGGCAACGAGCGCATCCCTCTCGCCGAAGAGATTGCGGCGCTCGGAGTGTCCGAGGATCACGGCTGCGACGCCGCAGTCGCGCAGCATCAGCGGGGAGACTTCGCCGGTGAATGCGCCGGAGCGTTGATCGCTACAATTCTGCGCAGCGACGCGGAACGAGCGCGCGACGACGTCTTTCAGAAACGGAAACGGCGGCGCGATGATGAGCGAGTCCACGCCGGCGATCGCGTCGAGATACGCATCGACGCCCGCGGGCGGGAGGTTCATTTTCCAGTTGGCGATGACGTAGCGGTTGCGCATAGCTCAAATTGGTGCTGTGTCATCCTGAGCGGGCGGTGGAGCGGGTGCGAAGGATCCCCTGCCGGTGGAGCGCGACTCATGCATCGGCAGGGGATCCT
>DATKFO010000542.1:0-4989 GCA_035544355.1 Thermoanaerobaculia bacterium | reverse complement strand
TGACGCGGGCGCGCGCAGTGTTTCACATGCCGCGAGGACCACGATCGGCTGGCCGAGCTTCATCGACGCGATGCGACTCCACGTCACCGGCTCGTTCCCGGAGCCGCGTCCGCGAAACAGCAGCGCCGATTCGCCGGCGCCCGTCTGGCGCTCGGTGTGACCCGCGACGTGCACGACGTCGGCATGCATCGCGGCAGCGGCGAACGCCGGCAACGACGCGTCCTCTGCGCGAATCTCGGTCACGCGTGCGTACGACCGCGAAACATCAGCGAGCTCGCCCGCTTCCTCGGGAAGTGCGACCGTTCGGTTTGCATCGCCGGACGGCAACGCGATCGCGACCGCAGAGTGCGGTGTGGCGCCGGCTCGCGAAACCTGCAGCGACGTCGCGGACAGCGCGATCGAGACCGGCATCGTTTCGATGAGATGACGATTCGTCGCGGAGTCGAGCAGCGCGCCGAACGAGATCTGTTGCAGCGCCGGATCGGCGACGACGATCAGTTGGCGCGCGCTCTTCAACGTGGACGCGAACGGCTGGATGAAAAGGGCGTAGAGCGTGCGCGAGGCATCGTCATCTTCGCGCGATGCGAGAGCGTTCACGGATGTGCGCGCGATCGCATGTCGCGAGACGCGAAGGTCGTTCGCCGTGAGGCAAAACAAAATGACTTCCTCGTCCAGCACGACGAGCTTCACGATCGCCGCGTCATTGGATGCGAGCATGGTCTGCAGCTCAGCGATCGACGGCGGCGAGTTGTTCACCGACACGACTCGCGCCCGCTCGGCGGACAGAAACGCGCCGCCCGTGTCACCGCGATCGAGTTGCAGCGGCACGATCTCGTCGTACAACGCGCGGCCCGCGTCGATCACGCCCGTGCCGAGCACCGGGCCGGCGACGACCGCGTGGTGGCGCTCGACTTCTTCGATGCCGCTTTCGAGATCGCGCATCGCGTCCTCGCGCGCGCCGAGCCGCATCGACGCGCGCGCGCGCAACAGCAGCGCCTCGGGCAGGTAGAACGATTTCTTCGTCGCGCGGTAGTGATCGATGGCTCGCGTGAAGTGTTCGCGGGCACCGTGCGCATCGGTCGTGAGCGTGGCGGCGCCGGTGGCGAAATCGGCGTCTGCGATCGCGCGCTGGCGAAGCTCGGGGTCGGTGACGCGTTGCGCGACGGTCATCGCGTCGCGCGCGATCTGCGCCGCATCGGATCCGCCGATGACGGACTGCCGCATGAGCACGTTGCTGAGCTGCTCGTCGTTGTGCGCCTCGCGGTGCGCGATCTCTTCCATCGCCAGCAGTGCGCGCGCGGATTCGACGCGGCCGACGCGAAGCTCGATTCGCGCTGCGTCCCCGATGCTGAGGGGAATGTGATTGCCACGTCGTTCGCCGCTCTGAATTTCGAATGCTTTCGCGCGCAGCAACCAGCCTTCATCGGGACGGCCGAGCGAGATCAGCGACGTCGCGTGAAGCGTTTGCATGACGGCCAGATTGCTTTTCTCACCGAGGCGCTCGAATGTGTCCGCCGCGTCGGAAAGCAACGCCGCGGACGCGCTCCAGTCGCTATCGAGAATCGTGCAAAGCGCGAGCTCCCATCGAATCTGCGCGCCGAGCGCGGCGTGCGTCGTTTCTTCGCGCAGCGTTTCGAGCTCGCGGCGCGCGTTCGCGACGTCGTTTTGATCGAAGCGCGTGCAGGCGGCGAAGTAGCGCGCAACGTGCGCCATCGGATCGTTCGCGCTTGCGAAGAGCGCGGCGGCGCGGCGTAGGTCGGGCTCCGCGGCGGCGGGCTCGCGGCGGCTGTACGCGATGCGTCCGCGTCGATAGATCGCGTGCGCTTCGGCGATCGTCGCGCGTTGCGCCGGCGTCGCGCGATCGATGCACGCGACCGCGTCGCGCAGCAGCGATTCGCCGGAGATGCGCACGAGCGCGTCGCCGATCGCGCGTGCGATCGTGAGATTGCGTTCTCCGTCTTCGCCTGCGCCCCAGCGGCCGAGGTATTCGGCTTCGGCCCAGGTGCGGCTTTGTTGGCGATAGCGATCGACGATGGCGTCGACTTCACGTTGATCGCCGCGCGTCGCTGCGGCTTCGAGCAACGGCTGATCGCGTTTGAAGAGGGATTCGCCCGTTGCGACGGGGAGGCGCTTGAGATGTTCGCGCGCTTCATCGGCCCATTTCGATGACGGATCGACGCGGAGATATTGGTTCCACGCGTCGCGCGCGAATTGCGTGAGTCCGAGGCGCTCGAGAATCAGCGCGCGATTGAAAAGCGCTTCCGCAAATTTCGAATCGATGCGGATCGCGCGATCGGTGTGTGCGAGCGCGACGGGATAGAGCGATGTGCGTCCGAGGCGCAGTGCGGTCATGTACTCCGCGGCGGCGAGATCGCTCCACGCGCGCGCATCGTTCGGCGCGCGTTCGGTCGACGCGGTGAGCCGCGCGATCGCGTCTTCCGGTTTGTCGACGAGAACGAGTCCGATGCCGGCAGCGTGTTGCGCATCCGCGGATTTCGTCGCGTCCGCGCGTTCGACGAGCTCGCCCGCGGCGCCGATCAATTTCATGCGCTGCGCTTCAGACGACTGGTCCGTGCTGCGCATCGGGCCGCGATACGGCGCCCACGCGAATCCGCCGGAGAGCCGCGCTTCGACGACGCGCGCGGATTTCGGCGCGAGACGCACGAGGCGATCGGTCTCGCTCGACTGGAACGCGCGATAGGCGAGTGGCGCGAGGCCGAGCAGCACCGCGATCGCCGCTGCGATCGACAGCCACTGGCGGCTCATTTGGCGTGGCTCCATCAAGTCCATCGCTGCTTTCAGTGCGCTCATACACTTCGTGCATCCCTCGAGGTGCGTCAGCACTTCGGGCATCTCGCTGCGCTTGAGTCGTCGTTCCGCAAAGGCGGCGAGGACCTGCGCGTCGAGACAGCGGTCAGTCATCGAACCTCCTCGACTCGCGTCTCCGGTGGATTGGTCCGCCGAGCCGCGTCGTTTTTCCCATTCGCGAGGCCCAAATCGATCTCGCGCGTCGCGGAGCCGATGAGATCGGCGACGTCGCGCGCGTCGATTCCGCTCGTGACGAGCGCCTCACGAAAGCGCCGAAGCAACGATTCGAGCCGGCGATACAGCGGGCGTTGCGGCAAGCGAAGCAATCCCGAGATGTCCGCGATCGTCATCGATTCCGCGAAGTGGAAGCGGACGATCATCCGATCTTCGAGCGTCATCGCACTCAATGTGTCGCGAATGATTTTTCCCGTCCGCTCCGACACGCGATCGAGATGCGATTCGATCGCGCGCTCATCCGCATGCTCGTTCGCCACCACGTGATCCTCGGCATCGCCGATGTCGACAGCACGCGGACGCGGTGTGCGCGGCGGCAATCGCGCTTCCATCTCGACGACACGCTCGCGCGTGAGCGTCGGATCGATCGCGCGAAGGATCGGCAGCGCCTCGTCGATCGTGCGGTGCTCGCGGCGGACGATGCGCTCGAGCGCGACGCCGGCGTCGCCGAGGCGCTCCGCTTCGCGCGACGCGTGCCAGCGGCCGGTGCGCTTCGTGCGCTCGTCGATGAGAAAGCGCTGGATCACGACGACGAGAAACGTCGAGAGCTGCGAGCGCCCTTCGAACGGGCGAAGAATCGCGTAGTCGTTTTCGATGAGCGCGAGCCTCGCGGCGGATGCGAAGTCCTCCGCATCGGCGCCGTAAACTCCCGCGCGCCGGCACACTCCGGCGATCACGCGGTCGATCAGCGCAAGATTCGATTCGAACAGCGCTGCGCAGTCCATTTTCCTGAAGAGCGGGTTTTGGAAAGGATACACGGCTCGCCTCACACCACGTAGGGAAAGGAGCACGTGCGACCGGGGCGTGATCGTTGCTTCGTATAATGCGCGGCCTTCGGAGGGTCAATGGTCAGGAAAATCGCTGTGGTTCCGGGCGATGGCATCGGTCCCGAGGTCATCGCGGCGGGAATGCGTGTCCTGGAGCACATCAACACACAATCGAAGCTCGATCTCGAGTTCGTCCACTTCGGCTGGAACGCCGATGAATATCTGCGCACCGGCATCTCGATGCCGCCGGGCGCGATGGAAGACATTCGCGACCACTACGCCGCCGTCTACCTCGGCGCGTTCGGCGATCCGCGCGTGCCCGACATGAAACACGCCGCCGACATTCTTCTCGGCATGCGTTTCCAGCTCGATCTCTACGTGAATTACCGGCCGGTGCGATTGCTCGCCGAGCGCCTCTCGCCGCTGAAGAGCACTGCGAAGATCGATTTCGTGATCTTCCGCGAGAACACGGAAGGCGCGTACGTCGGCATGGGCGGCATCTTCAAGAAAGGCACGCCCGACGAGTTCGCGGTGCAGGAAGACGTGTCGACGCACAAAGGCGTCGAGCGCATCGTGCGCTACGCGTTCGAGTACGCGCGCAAGGCGGGACGCAAGTCGGTGTGCATGTCCGACAAGAGCAACGTCATGCGCTTCGGCGGCGATCTTTGGGTGCGCACGTTCGAAGAAGTCGCGCGCGAGTATCCGGACATCGAGCACTTCCACATGTTCGTCGACGCGCTGACGATGCAGATGGTGCGCGCGCCGGAGATGTTCGACGTGATCGTGACGAACAACATGTTCGGCGACATCGTCACGGACCTCGGCGCCGCGCTGCAGGGCGGACTCGGCGTCGCCGCGTCGGGCAACATCCATCCGGGACGCGTGTCACTCTTCGAGCCGATTCACGGCAGCGCGCCGAAGTACGCAGGGAAGGATCACGCGAATCCGATCGGCGCAATTCTCACCGCCGCAATGATGCTCGAGTACCTCGGCCACCAGGACGAAGCAAACGCGATCGAGCGCGCCGTCACAGGCGCGATCGAAGCGGAGGAAACGACGGCGGATCTGGGCGGGACACTCGGCACGAAGGCGGCAGGGGAGGCGGTGTTGGCGAGGTTGTGATGGACGGCGGGGAGGGCGTCTCAAACTGTGGCACAGACACTCCTGTCTGTGCGCACTC
>DATKFO010000541.1:0-3184 GCA_035544355.1 Thermoanaerobaculia bacterium | reverse complement strand
CCTCGCCTACGCGTGGCTCCTCGGGCTGATGCTGCTGCTCACGGTGCTCGTCACCGGCGCGGCGATGCATCCGATCAAAGTCTCGGATCTCCAGCACGCGTCGTTCGTGTCGCTGTTCGCGTTGCACGCGATCCTCATCGTGTTTCTCGTGGGCTGGTGGATTCTCGCGGGACGGCCGCCGCTCACCGAATATCTCAGCATCCGCCGCGAGGAACCGGGCACGGCGGTACTGACCGGCGTTGCGGTCGGATTCGGCGGCTGGATCAGCACTCTGCTCGTCCTCGCCGGAATTGCACTCGCATTGAAAGCCACGGGCGTGATTGAAGGGCCGCAGGAACCGCCGGAGATGGTCGGCTGGCTCGCGGCGCTCCCGCTGTGGAAGAAGCTGATCATCATTCTTTCGGCGATGACCGTCGAAGAAGCGTTCTTCCGCGCGTGGCTGCAGAAGCGCGTCGGCCTCATCGCGTCGACGATTCTCTTCGCGCTCGCGCACTTCACGTACGCGCAACCGCTGTTCGTCGTCGGCGTGACGCTGATCTCGCTCGTGATCGGTGCGACGTACTACCGCACGAAAAACATCCTCCCCGGCGTGATCGCGCACGGCGTGTTCGACTCGATCCAGCTGCTCGTTCTCGCGCCACTCGCGCTGAAGATGACCGGCCACGCGTGACCGCGGCATGAGCGACTATCCGGACATTCTCGCGCTGCTCGACTCGAAAGCATCCGTCGCGCGCGACGACGTCCGCCGCTGGATCGACGCCGGCGAGCTGCAAACGTGGAGCGCTCTCTACGCGCTGCTCGATCGCGCGCACGATCGCATCGATCCGCAACAGCCGGAAGGCGAAGCGATCGAGTTCATGCGCCGCTATCTCATCCGCTGCATCGAAGAGAACCCACGCCCCGGCGAACACCTCCTCGGCGGCTATCAAGCCGCATGGGCACTCGCCGCGAAACTCAAAGTGTGGCGCCGCGGACAGAAATCCGTGGACATCCTCCGCGGCATCGCCATCGAGCTCGAACGCATCTACCGCCGCGGCGACAGCACGACGAAGAATCGCATCCTCTGCGGCGTGATGGAGCACGCGTTCGAAGACCCCGCGCTGCGCCCGTACTTCTCCGGCTGGGATCGCGATGAGGATTTGAAGGAAGCGCACAAGCTGGCGTTGGATTGGGGCGTTACGCATGAGGATGCGTAAAGCCCAACCCCGAGCGAGCGGAGCGAGTCGAGGGGTCAACGTGTGAACGTCAGGACTGCGACGGTCTCTCCATGCGTCGCCACCATCCGCACCGGCGGATCGAGCGCAGCCGGCGAAAATTCATAGGCGCCGGGTGGCATGTGATCGAGGACGATCCGGCCGTCGGATCCTGAGCGCACGCGCGCGCCCTGAATCATCTCCAGAGCTTGTAGCACCTCTAACGGAATCACACGCGTGTTGTAGCGAATCACGGGGGCCACGTTCGCGAGCGGCTCGTGCGACTGCGTTTCCGTGCGGATGACGATTCGACTCGTGCCGTCGGCAATCGCCATCGATGCCGCCGAGCGCAGTTGCATGAAGCCAAACGATCCATCACGCGGAACGACGTAGACATCGCGCGTCTCGTCCTTCGTCATCGGGATCTCGATCGTTCCCGCAGCGTCGGTCGTCCCCATTCCCGACATGCTCGGTCCGCGGAAATGCAGCACGCGCGCGCCTGCGATCGGAGCACCGCGGACGTCGGTCACGACAAGGCGGACTCGCGCCGCAGGCTCGAGCGCGATCGTCACATTGCGCGTTTGTTCAGGCTCCGCAAATGAGTACGTCGTTTCGGCGATCGCGAAATCCTGTGCCGCCGCTTTCAGCCGGTGTTCTCCGTATGGAACCGGCGAGAAGCGAAAATGTCCATGCTCGTCGGCCTTCATGCGAACGGCGAGACCACCATCTTCTCCGCTGATGTGCAGCGACAACGCAGCGCCCGGAACCTCGGCACCGCTTGCAGCGTCGATCACGGTCCCGACGATCTCGCGCACCGGCACGTCGAGAAACCAATCGACGTCACGGCCACCGCTGATCGTTCGCTTTTCGACATGCGGTGCGGTGAGGATCGGCTTCGCGCCGATCCACGCTGAGACGTGGCCGCCCTGCCACATCTCGACAGACGCATCGCCCGACTCGTCCGTTTCGAGCCGCGCTTCCCATTGCCCATCATCGTTCTGCAGGAGAACTGAAGCTTTCGCGAGCGGCTCCCCGGCGAGCTCTGTTCGAAGCCGTAATCGAAACGGTTCGAGCTGGATGGATACAAGTTTCGTTTCTCCTTCGCCGAGCTCCACGCGTGCGCCGTATCGCTGACACGGCTCCGCGCCCGAAACGAGCACCGTGTAGCTCCCAGGCTCGATGCCCTCGAACGTCCGCTTCGCTGCCTTCTGCGCAGCGCGCATCGGAACGCTCATCCGCCGTCCTTCGATGCGTTTTCGCAGTTCGAGCTCGACAGGATTGTCGGTCGCCACCTCCACCGCGATCGATCCGCCCACGCTCATTCGGATTTCTTCGAGCGCCGCACTCACGCGCGAGCGAGGTGCGGTGACTGTCGTATCAGCATGACCAGCGGCGGACACGTTGATTTTCACGGGCCACGATTCGGGATCAGGTTCGATCGCGAAACGTCCATCCGCATCGCTGATGGCGAGATCCTTCGTATCGGTCGTGATGACGGCTCCACCGATCGGCTGACGAGATGCGCGCGAGACTACGATGCCCGACAAGATCGGTAGGCGTTTCAACGTCGCGACGATGCATTCCGGCGTGTTTCCGATGACAACATGCGAGCCAACGTGCGCGTAGTGCGGCGCATCGATCGCCACGTCATACGTGCCGCGCGCGAGCCGCAGCGTGACCGGCGTTCGGAGCTGCCGGTCGCTGAGCTCGATCTTCCACGACGCGGCGCTGACACGCACGCGATCGCGATTAAGAGGCTTGGGAACGGCGATTCGTAGCTCGAGCGTACCGTAACGTTCGCAAGCAGCAGACGTGTCGCATGGACGGCAGTCCTCTCCGGCGATGCAAAGGAGATCGGCGCGTGCAGCAGACGACGCAAGCACGATCGCCGCGATAAGGAGCGATGCGCGCATCTCGATCCAGTGTCGCATCAGAGTGAAACTGCGTGTCATCCTGAGCGGGTGGCGGGTGGGTGCGAAGGATCCCCTGCC
>DATKFO010000540.1:0-11348 GCA_035544355.1 Thermoanaerobaculia bacterium | reverse complement strand
CGCCGGCTGGCCCGCAGGCGTCCCGCGCCTGCGTCCCCCGGGCAGCGGCGAGGACGCCGCCGGGCCAGCCACCGAGACGGTGGCGCTCCTCACTCACGCATCAGACGAGGCGATTCGCGCGGGCCCATCCAATCCATGCTTCTGTCATTCTCTCAACGTCACCGGCTGCGTCATCGGACACCGGATTCTCGCCGGTTATCGCATTCAGCGCTGGAAACCAGAAGCGGTGATTCTGCGCCAGATCCTGCAACATCAATGGGAGTACGGCCGGACCCAGGCCAATGATCTGACGATAGGCCGGGTGCTCGATGAGTTTCGCAGGAGACGACAAGTGGGCGGTGCCGGACGACCACGATTGCGCGAGCTCCTCGAACGCAACGCGCAACCCTTCGTCGGTCCCATGCTCGGCAACCTGCGCGAGCTGTCGATCGCGTGGTTTCCCCATCGGATACTCCCGAGCGATTCTAACGGTTCGCGGTCCGCTTGCGGTTCTAGGCTATGGACGTCCGTCGTCCTCTCGTGTCAAATCGACGAGTACGTTGGCGACCGGAATCCGCCCAACATGTGGCACAGACACTCTTGTCTGTGCGCCCCGCGCGGAGTGAGCCAATGCACACTGGCTGCGGCCTCGAGTGCGCACAGACAGGAGTGTCTGTGCCACATGTTGAGACGGTCTCCCTGCGGTCGCCGCACTCCAAATCAGAGCCCGCTCTCCGCGATGATGTACGCCAGTGCCGCTACGGCGGCGCTGCATTGCGCGAGCTCCTTCGCGTCCACTTTGTCCAGCGTATCCGCCGGCGTGTGGTGGTAGTCGAAGTAATGCCGCGAGTCGGGCACGAGCCCGAATCCGGGCACGCCGGCGTCGGTGAGGAATGAGGTGTCGGCGCCGGTGTGCTTCGAGCTTTCGAACACCATCGGCGCGATCGTGTTGAGCACTGCAGCGCGTTTCTTGAGCTGCTCGAGTGCGTCGCCGTGCAGGGTCGTGATGTAGCCGGTCGGAATTGCGGAGCCGGCGTCGGTCTCGATCGCGGCGATGTGCTTCGAGAGCTCGGTGTCTTTGCGGCGCTCGAAATAGTTCTTGCCGCCTTTGAGTCCGTTCTCTTCGTTCATGAACAGCACCGCGCGAATGGTGCGGCGCGGATGAATGTCGAGCTCTTTGAGCAGGCGCATCGTCTCCATCACCATCGCGACGCCGGAGCCGTCGTCGATTGCGCCGGTGCCGAGGTCCCAGGAGTCGAGGTGGCCGCCGATGAGGACGATTTCGTCGGGACGCTCGGTGCCCTTGATCTCCGCGATCACGTTTTGCGATTGCACGTCGGGCAGCGTCTTCGGCGTGAGCACGAGGTGCATGCGCACCTTGTCGCCGCGCGCGATCAGGCGATGCACGAGCTCCGCGTCTTCGGTCGTCATCGCCGCTGCGGGGATCTTCGGCTGCTTCTCGTCGTAGCGCATCGCGCCGGTGTGCGGCGTGCGCAGCGACGCAGAGGCAACGGAGCGAATCACGGCCGCCACAGCACCGTACTCCGCAGCGTGACTCGCACCCGATCCGCGAAAGACCACGGCGTCGCTGTACGCTTCGAACGCGCGTCCGGAGCGCACGAGCTCGAGGTTCATCGGATTGTTGTAGTAGACGATCTTGCCTTTGATCTTCATTTTGCCGAGCGATTGCAGCTCTTCGTACGACTTCACTTCGACGACTTCGGCGGTGATGCCGTCTGCGGGCGTCGCGACGCTGCCGCCGAGGGCGGTGAGCACGATTTTCTGGTTGTTGTGGGAGACGAGGCGGCCGCGCTCGACGCCGCGCACCCAATGCGGAACCATCACGTTCTCGGTGTGCACGTCGATGCCCCACGAGCGGAACTGCTGCGTGGTCCACTTGACCGCGAGCTCGGCGCTCTTCGAGCCCGAAGGACGCGCGCCGATTTCATCGGTCAGATACGAGAGCGTGTCGTACGACTTCGATCCGGCGAGCTCCGCGTCGATGATGCGCTTGGCCGTCTTCTCGACGGCATCCTGCGCGAGCGCAGCGGAAGCAACGAAAATGAGAGCGGCTGCGATGACGGCTTTCATAGGCGGGTAAGTGTACTTGCCGTGCCGCGCGGAGGAAGGACCGCTTTGGGGCGAGCCGCGGGGAGTTGCTGGTGAGGCGTGACTGGTGACTGGTGGCTGAGGAGGCTTTCCGCGAGAGAAGAATCCCGCGATGAGAGGGCGCGCGACGGAGAGTGAGTTCGGCGTACACTTTCCGACGATGACTCACGAGGAGCTGCTTCAACGGATCTCCATCGATCCTGCGATCTGTGGCGGGAAGCCGTGCATTCGCGGGCATCGCATTTGGGTCTCGCTCATCGTCGACTTCCTGGCGTCGGGCATGAACGTGGAAGAGATCCTCGCGGAGTATCCGCAGCTCACGGCAGAGGATATCCGCGCGTGCCTCGCATACGCGTCCGAGATGACGCGCGAGCGCACGGTTCAGGTGGGGTGATCTCTGCGCGCGAAGCTCGACGAGAACTTTGGCGTTCGTGGAGAGGGTTTGCTGCGCGGACGCGGTTGGGATGTGGCGACTGTCGACGCGCAGGAACTATGGTCCGTCACGGATGAGACGCTGATCGAGATTTGCCGCGTCGAAGACCGGGCAGTGGTTTCGTTCGACAAAGACTTCGCCGACGTCGTTCGGTTTCCACCCGTTCGGTATCGAGGCATCATCGTGCTGCGGCTTCCGGAACCAGTGACGCTGCCGATGATTCTGAGTGCGCTGACGAGAGTCGCGGATCTGGCGGAGACGAGAAGCGTGGTCGGGCGGTTGTGGATCGTTTCGATCAACCGAAGTCGTGAGTACGAACCGCTTTCGTAACCTCGCAGCGTCCCCTCCACAATGGACGGGCTCGAACCCGCGGCCTCTGGCGTGAATCCCCTCAGTCACCAGCAACCAGTCACTCCGTATCGATCTGCGCGCGCTGCAACGCTCCCGAGTAGTCGACATAGATCGACTTCCACTCCGTGAAGACGTCGATGCCTGCGACGCCGGCTTCGCGATGGCCGTTGCCGGTTTCTTTGACGCCGCCGAACGGCAGATGCACTTCGGCGCCGATGGTCGGTGCGTTCACGTAGAAGATGCCGGTTTCCATGTCGCGCATCGCGGTGAAGGCCTTGTTCACGTCGCGCGTGTAGAGCGACGACGACAGGCCGTACTTCACGCCGTTGCCGATCGAGATCGCGTCTTCGAGCGAGTCGCATTTGATGACTGCGGTCACCGGTCCGAAGATTTCTTCCTGCGCGATGCGCATGTCGCGCTTCACATCCGCGAACACGGTCGGCTCGTGGAAGAAGCCGCGCGCGTGATCGCCGTCGGTGAGCGCGTTGCCGCCCGCGACGCACGTCGCGCCTTCGTCCTTGCCGATCTTCACGTACGACTCGACGGTCTTGCGCTGCGATGCGGAGACGCTCGGACCCATGTCGATTTTGGGATCGAGGCCGTTGCCCACGCGCAGTTTCTTCGCGCGGCCGGCGAGCTTCTCGACGAACTGGTCGTACACCTTCGCGTGCACGACGATGCGCGACGCCGCGGTGCAGCGCTGTCCCGTCGTACCGAATGCGCCCCACAGCGCGCCGTCGACGGCGAGGTCGACGTCCGCGTCGTCCATCACCATGATCACGTTCTTGCCACCCATCTCGAGATGGACGTGCTTGAACGTCGGTGCACACGCGACGGAGATGTCCCGGCCGACTTCGGTCGATCCGGTGAACGAGATCACGCGGATTTTCGAGTGCTTCGTCATCGGCTCGCCGATCTCGCGCCCGCCGCCGGTGACGACGTTCCACACGCCCTTCGGCAGTCCCGCTTCTTCGAACGCTTCGGCGAGCATGATCACCGCGAGCGGCGTGAGCGACGCCGGCTTGATCACGACGGTGTTGCCGCAGATCAGCGCGGCCATGCCCTTCCACGCCGGAATCGCGATCGGAAAGTTCCACGGCGTGATGAGTCCCGCGACGCCGAGCGGCACGCGCACGGCCATGTTGAATTTGTTGTGCAGCTCCGACGGAGTGGTAACGCCGAAGAGACGACGTCCTTCACCGGCAGCGAGGAACGCCATGTCGATCGCTTCCTGCACGTCGCCCTTCGTCTCGTCGAAGACCTTCCCCATCTCGCGCGTCATCTCGCGCGCGATCTTGTCCTTGTCGCGCTTGAGAATGTCGCCGACTTTGTAGAGATATTCGGCGCGTTTCGGCGCGGGCGTCAGCCGCCACGATTCATACGCGCGGCTCGCCGCATCGACGGCAGCGTTGAGATCGTCCTCGGACGATTCCTGAAACGTTCCGATCAGATCATCCTGATCGGCGGGATTCCGATCCTCGAACGTCTTGCCGCTCGAAGAGCTCACCCACTGTCCGTCGATGTAGTTCTTGTACTCGCGCGTCGCGCGCAGATCGTGCTGCTGCGCGAGCGAAGTGATGTCGGTCGTGGTCATTGGTCCTCCGGGTGGGCAGTTGGCAGTGAGCAGTGGGCAGAAGATTCAACGAGCTCTGCCCACTGCTCACTGCTCACTGTCCACTAGTTTATGGGCAGTAGGCAGTGGACGCTTCTGCCCACTGCCTACTGTTCACTGCCCACTCGTTATTTCGCTTTTGCCGCCGGCTCGTTCGCCGATTCTTTCGGACGCGGCGAGCCCATGTCGACGTTGCCGCGGAAGCGAGCACCCTCGGCCACCACAATCTTCGGCGCCTTGATGTTGCCGTCGACGGTCGCGCTCGCGATGAGCTCGACCTTGTCGTCCGCGGAGATGTCTCCCGTCAGCTTTCCCTCGACCGTCACGTTTTTTGCGTGCACCGTCGCTTCGATGCGCGCTTTCGTGCCGACACGAAGGTCCGCCGAGAGGTTGATCTTGCCGCGAATCGTTCCCTCGATGAGGACCGCTGTCGCGCCCGTGATGGTGCCGTCGATGGTGACGTTCGGACCGAAGTATGTGAACTCCGGCAGCGAGGGCAATTCTGCGGGGACGTGCGACTTCGCCGAGGGGTTTTCCTTCGAGAACAGGGCCATGCGGGGCGGGAGCATAGCATCAGTGGCTGGTGACGGGTCACTGCCACCTGATACCGTTCAACGTCGCGCCCTCCCATTCGTAATCTGACAAGAGGTACCTTTGAGTAAGACAACGACGATCCTTCTCATTCTCACGCTCGCGACCGCTTGCAAGAGCAGCAAAAAAGACGAGCAATACCGAACCGAAAAAGTTGGCCGCGGCGTCGTGACCGAGACGGTCTCCGCGACCGGCACGCTCTCCGCGGTCACGACCGTTCAGGTCGGCAGTCAGGTCTCCGGCGTCATCTCGCGGCTGTATGCAGACTTCAACAGCGAAGTGAAAAAGGGTCAGCTGCTCGCCGAGCTCGACCCGACTCCGTTTCAGGCACAGGTCGAACAACGACAAGCGGACGTGACGCGCGCGCGCGTCGAGACCGCGAATGCGAAGATCACGTACGAGCGTCAACGCAGACTCGCCGCGGCGGGACTCGCCGCGCAAGCCGATCTCGATGCCGCGAAAGCGCAGTATCAGGCCAGCGAAGCGCAAGTCGATCAGGCAACGGCCGCGTTGCAGCAGTCGCTGACGAATCTTCGCTACACGAAGATCCTCTCGCCGATCGACGGCAAGGTCATCGACCGGCAGTACGACGTCGGACAAACCGTCGCCGCGTCATTCCAGGCGCCGACCCTGTTCGCGATCGCGCAGGATCTGACGAAGATGCAGGTGCAGGCGGACGTCGATCAATCTGACATCGGACGCGTGCACGTCGGCCAGCTCGCGCGATTCACCGTCGATGCGTATCCCGAGGAGGAGTTCCGCGGACGCATCTCGCAGATGCGCCTCAACGCGACCGTTTCGCAAAACGTCGTCAGCTATCCGGTCATGATCGAAGTCGCGAATCCGCAGGAGCGACTCAGTCCGAAGATGACCGCGAACGTGACGATCGACGTCGCGAGCGTGCGCGATGTGCTGCGCATTCCGAACGCGGCACTGCGGTTCAAACCGGAATCCGCGAGCGGACAGAACGCGAATACGCCGGCGAAAACGGCCAGCTCCGGCGGTGGGGAATCGCAGCAGCAAACGTCGACCGAAGGATCGGTCCAGCGTATGGGACGCCGTCGCCGCGGCCTCGAAGGCGCAGCAGGCGCATTCGGCGGCTCCGTCGAGAAACCGAAGCGTCCGCAAACGGTCTACGTGCTCGACGCGCAGAAGAAACCGCAGCCGGTGCAGATCCGCACGGGCATCACCGACGGCCGCTTCACGCAAGTCGTCGACGGCAGTCTCAAGCCGGGCGATGAAGTGATCACCGGACTCGCAACGTCGAAGGTCGAAGGACCGGCGGCGTTCGGCGGCGGCATGGGCAGCGGACAACGCGGTGGCGGCGGCGGCCGAGGACCCCGATAACGTGGCACGCACCGTCATCGAGATCCGCAATCTCGTCAAGGTCTACGCGATGGGCGAAGTCGAAGTGCGCGCGCTGGACGGCGTGAATCTCTTCGTGAACGAAGGCGAGTTCGTCGCGATCATGGGCCCGTCCGGCTCCGGCAAGTCGACGCTGATGAACATCCTCGGCTGCCTCGATCGCCCGACGTCCGGCGCGTATCTGCTCGACGCGACCGATGTGTCGACGCTCAATCGCGATCAGCGCGCCGTGATCCGCAACGCGAAGATCGGCTTCGTCTTTCAGAGCTTCAATCTCCTGCCGCGAACGTCCGGCGTCGAGAACGTCGAGCTGCCGTTGCTCTACGGAGAGCTTGGCTGGTCGCGCGCGCAGAGACGCAACGCCGCACTCGATGCACTGAAGCGCGTCGGTCTCGCGGGACGCGAGCACAATCAGCCGTCGCAGCTTTCGGGCGGACAACAGCAGCGCGTCGCGATCGCGCGCGCGCTCGTCACCGATCCCGCGATCCTGCTCGCCGACGAGCCGACCGGCAATCTCGACTCGCGCACGTCGGAAGAGATCATGTCGATCTTTCAGAAGCTCAACGACGAAGGAAAAACCGTCGTATTGATCACGCACGAGCAAGACATCGCGCAACACGCGAAGCGCGTCGTCACGGTGAAAGACGGCCGCATTCACGACGACAAACGCGTGCAACAGGTGAGAGCGTAACGACCATGGCCAACTCGCTGCAGCGAACGATGAACATCACGATCGTCGGCCTCAAGGCGATCCTCCGCAACAAGCTCCGCTCGTCGCTCACGATGCTCGGCATCATCATCGGCGTCGCGTGCGTGATCATCGTCGTCGCCATCGGCAGCGGCGCCTCGCAATCGATTCAGAACACGATCAACTCCCTCGGCGCGAACTTCATCATGATCTTCCCCGGCGCTTCGACGACCGGCGGCGCGCGCATGTTCACGGGCAACTCGACGCTGACCGTCGAAGACGCCGACGCGATCAAGAACGAGTGCCCCGCAGTCGCATACGTATCGCCGACCGCGCGCTCGAATGCGCAAGTCGTCGCCGGCGAGTTGAATTGGGGAACGCAGATCTACGGCGTCGGCGTCGACTGGCCGTTCATTCGCGCGTGGAACACAGCCGAGGGCGACTTCTTCTCCGACGCCGATGTGCGTTCCAGCGCAAAAGTCTGCGTCCTCGGCGCCACCGTCGCCGAAAACCTCTTCCCGCAAGGCGGCGCACTCGGCCAGATCATCCGCATCAAGAACGTCCCGTTCCGCGTCATCGGCGTGCTCGATCGCAAGGGCGGCAACATGATGGGCGCGGATCAGGACGATCAGATCGTCGCGCCATACACGACGGTCATGAAACGCCTGATGGGATCGCCGCGGCTCCAGATGATCTACGCAGCCTCGGCGTCCTCATCGCAAGTCGATGACGCGCAACAACAGATCGATGCGCTTCTGCGCCAGCGACACAAGATCGGTCAGGGACAGGACACCGATTGGATGATGCGCTCGCAGGAAGAGATCGCGCAGACGCAGGAAGCGCAGATGAAAATTCTGCGCACGCTACTGCTCTCGATCGCAGGCGTGTCGCTGTTCATCGGCGGCATCGGCATCATGAACATCATGCTCGTGTCGGTGACGGAGCGAACGCGCGAGATCGGCATTCGCATGGCGATCGGCGCGAAAGGACGTCACGTGCTGCTGCAGTTCCTGTTCGAAGCGATCACGCTTTCGATCGTCGGCGGCATCATCGGCGCCGCGGTCGGCATCGGCGGCTCGGCCCTCGCGGGAAAACTCCTGAAGTGGCCGATCGTCATCAGCCCGTCCGCGATCGGCTTGTCGTTCTGCGTCGCCGCGATCGTCGGAATCTTCTTCGGCTTCTATCCCGCACGCAAAGCGGCAAAGCTCGATCCCATCGACGCACTGCGCTACGAGTAGTCCAGGAGTGCGGTGGCAAAGCCACCGCTTTGGGTTGCGTGTTGCCCCCGATGTGACACAGACACTCTTGTCTGTGCGCCCCGCGCAGAATGAGCCGATGCACACTGGGCTCCGGCCTCCCGAGTGCGCACAGACAAGAGTGTCTGTGCCACATCGGGAGACTCGTAAAGTTCGTAAATTTTCGACGGCGTGGACGTCGTGGAAAAACGCCGGCAGTAGACTCGCGGCGTGCCGAGGATGGAGCGCCGCTCGATCGTGGTCGTGGTGTTGCTGATCGCATCGCTTGCGATCATTGCGTTCCTGCAATACCGCTCGGTCGCTGAAGCGAGCCGCGCACAACGCGAGGCGCTGCGCGCATCGCTCGACGAAAGCACGCGCCGCTTCTCCGACGATTTCGAGCGCGAGATCGGCCGCGCATTCAATTGCTTTCAGCGCCCGCCGGAAGACGGGTGGGGATGCTGGAGCGACAACGCGCTCGATCCGAAAATCGTGCGCGCGCTGTACGTCTTCGAAGGCGGCGGCATCAAGCGATTCAATCCCGACAGCGCGCTGCTCTTCGAAGTGAACTGGCCCGACGCGGTCGAGGCGGAACGGCAACGCGTGCGCGGACCGGTCGAGCCGCGACAACTCTTCATGCTCGGTGACGATGTCGTGATGTTCGTCCCGCAACCGCCCTCGGTGCGCGACAACAATCCTCCGCCGCCCGGTCAAGACAACGGCGAGCCGCCACCGCCCGAGCGACGACGCCGTCCGCGCGGACAGCAGCTCGGGATGGTGCAATTCGACGCCGACGTGATCTTCACGCGATTCATTCCGAAACTGCGCGAGAACGATCTGCGCAACGTCGACGTCGCGATCTTTCGTCCGAACGATCACGCGCATCCGCTCTTTCACACCGCCGACGTTTCGCGATTCGCGAAGCCCGACATCGTGCATCCGCTGATCCGCTCCCCGCAGGCGACGCGCGAAGTGGCGGCACCGATCTGGGAAGTTGCCGTCGTGCATCGCGCGGGCTCGCTTGATGCCGCAGTTGCCGGCGTCCGCACACGCAACCTCGTCATGAGCGGCGCGGTGCTGCTCCTGCTCATCACGAGCATCGTGGTGCTCGTCGTCACGACACGGCGCGCGCAGAGCCTCGCGCGGCAGCAGCTCGACTTCGTCGCCGGCATTTCGCACGAGCTCAACACGCCGCTCGCCGCGATTCGCTCCGCCGCGGAGAATCTCGCGGACGGCGTCGTGCACGATGACGAACAACTGCGCAACTACGGCACGATGATCGTGCGCGAAGGCCGGCGCTTGTCGGGCATGGTCGGCAAGGTGTTGACGTATGCGGGCGTCGAGTCGGGAACGCGATGGCGCCGCGAACCGGTCGACGTGAAACAGCTCGTCGAGCGCGTCGCACACGAGTGCCGCTGGATGACCGACGAGCGCGGCGGCGCGATCGGAGTCGACGTCGACGGCGTCGGTCCGGTGCTCGGCGACGTCGAGGCGTTGCGGCGCGCGCTGCAGAACGTCGTCGAGAACGCAGTGAAGTACGGAGGCCGTCCACCGCGCGTCGACATTCGCGCGACGGAAGGTAAACGCAAGGTCGTCATCAGCATCGAAGACAACGGCAGCGGCATCGACGAAACGGACCTGCCGCACGTCTTCGATCCGTTCTATCGCGGCCATCACGTCGTCGCCCGCGCAGTCCCCGGCAGCGGCCTCGGGCTGAGTCTCGTGCGACGAATTGTCGAAAGCCATGGGGGTCGCACGTCCGTTTCGAACCGCACAGGAGGCGGTGCAGTCGTTACAATCGAGATCCCAAGTTCCGCATGAACGCGCCGTCAAAACGGATCCTGCTCGTCGAAGACGAGCCGAGCCTCGTCATCACGCTCACCGATCGCTTGAAGAGCGAGGGATACCAGGTTCGCAGCGCGGGCGACGCCGATACGGCGCTGCGCGAAATCGTCGACGGCACCTACGACCTCGCGATCTTCGACGTGATGCTGCCGGGCCGCAGCGGATTCGACCTATGCCAGGACGTACGCCAGCGCGGCATCGGCCTGCCGATCCTGATGTTGACCGCGCGCTCGCAAGTCGTCGACCGCGTCGTCGGATTGAAAATCGGCGCCGACGATTACCTGACCAAACCCTTCGAGATGGCCGAGCTCCTCGCACGCATCGAAGCGCTGCTACGCCGCGCGCGAATGCCGATCGCCCGCGCCGCAGCGAACTACATCTTCGGCAACATCGAAGTCGACTTCCGCGCGGCGGAGGTCTTCCGCTCCGGCGAGCGTGTCCCACTGTCCGCGCTCGAATTCAAACTCCTCACCTACCTCGTGGAACATCGTGGAACGGTCGTCACGCGCGAAGAACTGCTCGACCACGTCTGGGGCTACAACGCGACGCCCTTCACGCGAACGGTGGACGTGCACATCGCCGCGCTGCGCCAGAAGCTCGAAGAAAAGCCCTCGCGCCCCCAATTCATCCTCACCGCCCACCGCCTCGGCTACCGCTTCGCCGGCTGAGGCTTTACACCGATTACCAATCCCTTGCGCAGCGTTGAAGACTGCTTGCCTCCGCTCGTCCATGCTGCGCTCATGAAAAACATCCTCCTCGCCGCTCTACTCCTCGCCACCACTACAGCCCTTGCCGCTCCCCCACCCGGCCCACCGCCACACGACCGCGAGCTCCTCCCCCCACGCGAGCTCGCCGAATTCCTCAACCTCACCGACGCTCAGCAGGCGCAAGCCCGGGAAATCCACGACACGACCATCCGTCCCCTCCTCGAGCAGCACGCCACGCGCGAAGCCATCGAAGCCGCCCACGAAACCGCACGCAACTCCTTCGCCGCCATGCTCACGAAAGAACAGCGGGCGAAGTTCGAGGTGTACGAGGAGATTCGCGCGTTGCGCGAGCGGGGGCGGGAGGGGTGGTAGACATCATCAGCTGCGTGTAGGCGGGCCGCCTGAGAGAGGCGGCCCAACGTAGGACATGCTC